>JBIIDY010000074.1:0-7950 GCA_044238065.1 Limisphaerales bacterium
TTACTGACTCCGGTCAGTCTTTTGAATTCGTCTTGCGTTAGTTGTTGTAAATTTTTATAGAGCATATTGGAATATTAAACAATTTTTTTATTTAACGCAAGGGGTCTAATATTGATTCCGAAATCTTCAAATGAAGAAATTAGAGTTTATGATAGAGATTATATGTCATTTTTTCCAGAATTGGATTGGTTGTTGGAGACTTTTAGACTTTATAAAAATAAAATTCCCGATATTGACGAAAGTTTTGTGAAAGAACTTTATGAAAGAAAAAATAGAGAAAGGTTGAAACCAAAAATTGTTTATGATGAAAAAGGATCTGTTCTATATATCAAAGGTGAATGGGGGGCTGGAAAAGAGGGAACAAAAATCTACCATTTCTCTAATTACAATGCTTACTTTAAAAGTAGAATGCAAAATTTGCAAAAATGGATAAGTGGAGATGATGGTTTTTCCCAACCCAAAAAACTCAATAATAACAAAGAAGAAGCTATACCATTGAAGAATTTAGATATTTTAGAAAAACATATCACGGAACAAATAGAACAAACTAATAATGAGGAAAAACATAAACTTCAAGAATTTTTCCAAAAAATAAGAAGCAAAATTTTACAAAATCAAGATAAAATGGATACCTTTAATGTAATTTTCCCAAAGATTTCTAGTTTGCCAAAATTTCCCACAAAAGATTTCCCACAAAATTAAGTTTGAAACTTGGGTTACAAAATCCATTGTAAAAAAGCCATAAAATAGCATAAAACGCCATAATTACACCATAATTTGACAAAAAAAAGTTTTTAGATTTTCCTATGACACATAGAATAAAGTTCCAAATATTCAATTTAATTAATAACACTTTCACAGACAGTTTCCACATTTCAAAAACAATCCATAAGAAATTTATAGTGATTTCACTAAATATTTACACAAAAACAAACCCCCGAGCTTGCAACTCAACCCTTAAAAAGGGTAAACAGGGGAAACTACAAATTTAATTTTGACATTTTCGAAAGATTTTCCAAAACAATTTATAAACTAGATTTCAATTCTAAACTTTCCAATTCCATCATTTTAATCATCAACCCAAAATTCCAATATGTCTTCATTCACTCTTCCTCGCAAAAACATCCAAAAAGCTATCAATCTTTGTAACCAAATCAGCCCACGCAAAAGTGAAGTTGATATTTTTACTTTTACCAAAGTGGTCGTGATGCCTGAATCGGTTGAATTTTCGGTGGCTAACGGACAAATTTATTACAAAGCAGAAATTCCAATGGATAGCCTTGGTATGGGCGAAAATCTGGCTTTTTTGGTCAAAACAGAGACTTTGGCGAATATCGTTGCTTTGATGACTGATGAAAAACTTTTCTTTGAGGTCAATCTTGAAAAAGGAAATTTATTAATCAAGGGCAGTCGTAGTAAGCATAATTTACGGATTAACGCAGACGTTGAGCAGTTTAATTTGCCTGAAAAAGAACCAGAACACCGCCAAGTTAGCTTTACCGTCAAGGCGGAAGATTTGATAAACGCTAACCGCTTTGCCTTTATCGCTGTTGGACTACCCAAAAATATCTTTCAACCCGAGTTTTTGAGTATTTGTTATAGTTTTGTAGATGACCAGCTTTTTGTGGTTTCTACTGATCGTTATCGTATTATCAAGCATAAACTCGCTCACCAAAATACTGATTTTGCCCCAGAAATAGAACAGCCCCGAGACTTTTTAATTTTACCCAAAAACCTCCAAATTTTAAACTCTGCACTGGAGGGTGAAGATGTCAACATTACTCTGGAAAAAGGTTTAGCTTATTTTGAATCCGGCAAACAGACTTTTACTTGTCGCTACGGAGACGGCAAATACCCAGAATACAACAAAATTATCCCCCAAACTTTCTCTTGTAATTTTACTTTTGACGTTAAAGAATCATTGGAAGCACTCCGTCAAGTCTATTTCTTTGCCAAAGCCAACACCGTCAACAAAAATATCAAAATTGAAGTTGTTCCTGAAAACTCCGAAATCAAACTTTCTGCCAGCACCGACGAGGGCAACACCAGTGAAAGTACTCTAAAATTGGCAAATTATGAAGGGCAGCAAGAATCTTGGTCACAATCTTTCAACGCTGACTACCTTTTGGACTACATTTCCAGCCTTTCTTGCGAAACCGTCCTGTGGGAATCAAACCCCGGCAAACCGTCCGTTCTTTCACCTTTGGGCGATAAAGAAAATCAACTCTATCTCGTCAGCGGCTTGCGATAAAAACCCACCGTTTTAAGAGTTAAGCTGAAATAAAAAAAGCTAATTTTGAAATAAACTCTGGAAATATTGGCACCAAATTCCCCCTTATCTATTTTATTTCCCACGTCATTGCGAATGAGTGTAACGAATGGGTGCGGGAACGAAGAGACTAAGCGAGCGTAGCGAACAGACCAAAAGGGAACAGAGGCTAACGAAGCAATCTTTCCCTGTCATTGCGAGCGAGCGAAGCAATCTTTTACAGTTTTACTAGATTTTACCAAAGATCACTTCATTCCATTCGTGATGGCCATAACTTCATTCCTGATGACACCCTGGCTTGTTTATGCCCATTCTTACCAACCTAGTATAGATTTTAGTTTATCAAAAATATATCAAAATTATAAAAATCAAACCAACTATGTCCAAAACACTCGTTTTTAACTGGAAAATGAACCCCAGCTCGCTCTCCGAAGCTAACAATTTGGCGACAATCGTGATGGAAAATTCAACCGAAATCAAAAATTCTAGTTTGAATTCTAATTTTGTTATTTGTCCAAGTTTTGTTCATTTATCGGCAATTTCCAACTACGCCAACTTTTTTGAGCTAGGCTGTCAAGACATTTCAACCGAAATCAAGGGAGCTTTTACTGGGCAAATTAGCGGCAATCAACTAGCTGATCTTGGTGTGAAACACGTACTTATCGGACATTCTGAAACTCGTGACAAAACCAGTTATCAAGAAATTAACCAAAAAATGCTCCAAGCTCAAAATCACAATTTGACGCCGATTTTGTGTGTTGGCTACGAAAAAACTCCATCTCAAAAAGACGAAATAACCATAAATTTTACAGAAATTAAAGAGCAAATTGAAACGGCTTTGGAAAACGTTAATGTGCCAGTTTGGGTAGCTTACGAGCCAGTTTGGGCGATTGGAACAGGGAAAATCGCTGATAATCAAATTATCCAGAAAGTTTTGGATTTTTGTAGAAGTATTTTGGAGCAAAAAAATAATTTGCCAAATAAATTCCTTTACGGTGGCAGCGTCTCGCCAGAAAATATTTTGGAACTTGGCACAATTGACGGAATTGACGGCTTTTTGATCGGTGGAGCAAGTCTCATCCCAACCAAACTTATTGAGATCTTGAACTCGCAAAACTAAATTCCCAAAGATAATTTTAGGAAAATATGTAGAAAATGTGATGAAATTCTGGAAAGAGCCCTAAAGCAAAAAAATTCTTGCCAACATATTTTTTTTTATGCTATAATAAAGCTAACACTTTTTTATATTTTTAATTCAAAAACATTATGTCTAATGAAAGCATACCAAGTCAATTGCAAGTTTTAAATAATAAGCTTGAAGCGAAACAAAATCAATTAAAGCCTATGTTGGTCGTTTGTAACGCATATAGCCAAACCGTATTAAACCTTTACATTTTTTTAGTCATTTTGAAAAGTATAAATTTTCTATTATTCTTTGTAATTTACTGATAAATTGGGTAATTTAACATTTCGCTGATTTTTACTTTTTCGTAAAGGTGCTATAGGAATTGGCTATATATAGCGTTAGGAAATCTAAAATCTGAAGAGCAGGAAGTGTTAAATTTTTACATAACTAAAGTAACAGTTTTGACAGCAGAAATTACTTCTTTGAATTCACAAATTGAAGGTTTAATAGATCAAACACCAAAATCAAAATATGAAGAGTCTAAATATAACCCTACCTTAAAACCAGTGCCAAAACAACCAGATATAGCAACTGAGAAAGTTATTCAAACTCACGATGAACATAATAATATCCCTGCAGACGTGATGAAAATAGCCACAGATAATGGTTTTGAAGTTAGTGATCTTATTCCCGCTCGAGGCATACTAAAAAAACTAGAGGAAAAAGGAATTTTGGTTGCATATTTTGAAAAACTAAGAGAACGTCCACCTAAGCAACAAGGCACAATAAGAATAGAGATTGGCACTCCGTATTCTTATGGGAAGATGGCAACTTTAACAAAAATGGTGTCAGCTGCAAAAGAAGAAATTCCGCTTGAATATGGTAAGTCTGTAATTTTTTTAACTGAAAGCGGGTTTCCAGAAACACGAGAAATTTTTGCAGAATTAATTCAAAAAGTTATGGATGGGTCAATTTCAGGTGATGAAGTTTATGAATGTACAGAGAAAATTGCAATGGGTGATAATTCTGTTTCTCGTGTTAAAAAAATGAAGGAATATCTTGACCGTCTTTATTCCCAACTTCACGATAGTTATTTTCTTCCATATGTTAGCCCTGAGAAAAGAAAAATCAACCCCTCTCATTAATCCGGTAAAATGTAAGTTTTTATTTATTTGACAAAAAATGGCAAAATTCTTACATCTAAATAATGTCTTCTGCCACTTATTTAGTTATTGATACCGAAACCACAGGTCTAAACCCACTCAAAAATGGAATTATCCAAATTGCCGCTTTGGCTGTCAACGATAAACTGGAAATTCTCGCCACTTTCAATCAAGATGTTTGCCCGCCCCCTGAAACCGAATTTTGTCCAGTCGCTGCCACAATTTATTCGCTCACACCCGAAAGAATCGCTAGTGGCAATGACTATGACAAGGTTTGCGTCGATTTTGCCGACTTTATCAAAAAAAATTTTAGCCGAAAGCCCGTAGTAATTGGGCAGTTTTACCCTTTTGATTACGCTTTTTTGAGCCTTTTGATGGTAAAATGTGATTTATTCAAAGACAATCTTTTGGGCAACGATTTTGTGGACACCAAAGCTTTGGTTAATTTTGCCAACCTCAAAACCCGCTTTCAAAACTCCCAAAATACTAAAGAAAATAATAATGATGAAAGCTTGAAATTACCTTTGCCCTTTCCGATTACCAGTTTGTCAGCAAAAAACGGACTAAAAGATCAACTAAAAATTACTGATTTTACTTCACACGACGCTCTGGGCGACTGCTTGGCGACTTTGGAAGTTGTTCGCAAATTTGTAGATTTTAGCTTTTAGTTTGAAAAATATCTCAAATTGTTTTGCCTGAAATTAGCTGAAAATAATGAGATTTAAACTTTTCCCACTATTTTTATTTTTTTAGCGCACAGGGTTTGTTTTAGATAGGGAATTATTCTAAGTCATGAATCTGTTTTTCCTCTATTTTAAAACATTTTCTGGTCAATTCTTGCTATTTTTGTTTTGATAAAAAATTATGGAAGTCAATTCCAAATCCATTTTTAAAATGCTGTGAAAATTTAACGGAAAATGAAAAGAGGTTGTGGAAAACTTGTTGGAAAGATTTAGCAGCCTGAAAATCCAATCTAACCAATGGCAACGCAGTGGCCCCGATACACTGGGGAATTTTTCTTGACAATTTTAACTTTTTTATTTTTACTATTTTTAATGCAAAAAAAACCTTCTCCTAACCGACGCAGACGCCGTCAATATTCTCATACAGCATCTGTTGACAAGGCAACTATTGTCTTTGAAGGTAGAGTTATAGAGACTTTTCCTGGCCCAAGTTTTAATGTTGAAGTGGAGCGTAAAAACGATTTGCCCCCAATCATCATCAAAGCCAACCTAAAAAGTATGTTAATCAAGCGTAAAGTCCTAATTATCAAGGGCGATATAGTTTTGGTAGAGGTTAATATTGATGATATGGCAACAGAAGACAAAGTTATCAAAGGTTCAATTGTTCAGCGTAAATAGTTTTAATCTTAAATCAATCAAATTTATCAAAAATTATTATAAAATATTATGAAAATTCAAGTTTCCGTTAAGGGTCGTGGTAATAAACTCACAAGAAGAGGTCGTATGGCACAAGGTTATTTTTGTAGACGTAAGGGAATTCTTCGTTTTTATGCCTTTGACAACAGCTCAATCGGGCCAAAAATCAAATCACGCCAACCTATTTCTATCTATAAAAAAAGACTTCACAAGTACTAGAATTAAACAATAAAATTTGATTTCATATCTTATTTTTGTAAAGTCTATCGCCAAACTCTCAACAAGGATCTGGCTTTGACTAAATTTTACAACCACTTCTCATAGCTTTCAACCAAAAAATTACACAACTTTCCTTTATGATTCGTATTTCTGGAGTCAACCTCAATCCTAAAAAACAAGCTCGTTTTGCCCTTACTCCGATCAAAGGTATTGGTAAAAATAATGTCAAAAAGCTACTTTCTGCTCTTAATATAGATCCAATGTCAAGACTTGGCGATATGGACGAATCTGTTATTGTTTTGATCCGTAATTATATTGAAGAGAACTTTTTGGTAGAGTCAGATTTGAGGAGAAAAAATCTTTCTGACATCAAGCGTTTGACTGATCTTGGAGCGTGGAGAGGTTTGCGACACAAAGCAGGGCTGCCTGTCAGAGGTCAAACCACAAGAACTAACAACCGAACTCGCCGTGGCAACCGCAAAAACTCTGTTGGTAGTGGCAAAATCAAATCAGCTGCCAAAACCTAGTTTTTAGAAAACCAGTAAAGATACAAACTTAGATAATCTCTAGGTTTATTTTTTTGGCAATTTCTTGTCAGTTTAGATCAAAAAGTTAATAGAGGAAAACATTATCCAATAGAGTTTATAATATAGCCAAACCATACTGAACCTTTACACTTTTTTAGTCAGTTTGAAAGTATAAATTTTTCCATTATTATTTGTAATTTACTGATAAATTGGGTAATTTAACATTTCGCGGATTTTTACTTTTTCGTAAAGGTGCTATAAAGATTGGCTATAGTGTAAAGGTTGGGTGTTTTTTTTGCCTTATAATCCTAAATTTCCTAATTCAGCTGAATATTTTAGGTTGTAAACTGTAATCTGCTCGTCTGCGGTATCTGCGATTGCTTGATTTTTGTCAATATGTGAAAGTAAAAAACTCAAAGGATATTTACCAGTAATTTTAGCAATTTGCTCATCGTCTCCAATATACTTTAGAGGGATTTTGGTAACCAACTCCTTTTTACCATCTTTGGAAATAAAACAAAAAGCTCTGAGGATATTCACACTTTGCCCAATTTGAATTAAGTTTTGGTTAATAATTTGGCTGACAATTTTTTTGGTTTCGGCAGTTGGCGGCACAATTCCAGGGATTTCAATCCCGTCATCAACTCCCAGAACATAATCAAACTCACGACCAATTTCCACAGCTTTTTGGAAATAAAATTTAGCTTTTTGCTCAGCCAGATTTTCAATGGTTCCACTTTCTTCAACCTCATCTTCAATTTCTAATTCTTTGAGATTTGCAAATTCAAATCCCCCCGCAAACATCAGTTATTAGCTTGGTTAAAAGTGTAATTTTTGCTTCATTTTGAGTTGCAAGGAGAATAGATTTCATATTATTTTAGGCTTAGATTTTTAAAGTTGGAATCCTTAGAAATGTTTTGCAGACTTTACTTAAACCCTAAAAATTCTAGCAGCTTTTGAGGTAAAAAATCAGGATATTTTGTCATCACGCTTTGCCATGTTTCATCTTTAACCTTTTCATAAACAGAAAATGCAGATTTTTCTATATCTGGAATTTTCAAAGAAGTTTCAATTTTTCTAACATTTCTATGAATAAATTTTTCGTCTTCAATAGTCTTATAGATATTCCAATTGTTGGTATATTGACCTCTATAGCCAATCCCTATTAAACCTTTACACTCATACAGTTAATTTGGATATATAAATTCTCTATAAAATCAACAGAATAATCGTAAAAACTTCTCAGCCTTTGCTTCAATTCGTGCCA
>JBIIDY010000006.1:0-26114 GCA_044238065.1 Limisphaerales bacterium
TTTATTTGAGCTATTTTGTTTGAAAAAAGTAATGACTTTTAACCTCAAATCGTTGCTATAGCGAGACATATTTAAACTGTAGAAAATATTTTACTTTTTGTAAAGGTCTAATAGGAATTGGCTATATACATTGCGAATTAACCATTTTCATAAACAAGCCACAGTATGTCATCACGAATGAAATAATACAGGCTGCGTCATCACGAATGAAATGAAGTGATCTTGTGGTAAAATCCAGTAAGGCTAAGTCTGGAGTTCAATAGATTGCTTCGCTATGCTCGCAATGACCATGTTTCATGTAATAATCAAGTTTGTAATAATAGGTCGTTAAATTAAGATTGCTTCTTGCCCCGCAATGGTGTTAAAATTACGAATTAATCAGTGTAAGTTAATGTGGGTTTGGGTATAAAACCTACGCCAGAGTGCCGATTTTCAACTTGTTTTTATTCTTGCCCAGTTCTTTTTGCCCTAGGTAGTCCAAAGCTCCGCTAGAAATCAACGCCTCCAAACTCCGTTTATTAAAGCCCTGAAATTGGCTCATTCGCTCCAAAAAATCGTCCAAAGATTTATATTTGCCACCTTTTTCCCGTTCACTGATAATGAATTTAATCACGTCTCCACCCAAGTTTTTGATGCTGGAAAGTCCGTAGCGAATGGTTTGATCGTCCTCAATTTCGTAGTCAGCCCCAGATAAATTCACGTCTGGAGTTGCAATTATCAAGCCCATTTCTTGGCACTCTTGGATCGCCGCTGCCGTTTTTTCCATATTACCCATTTCACTGGTCATCAAGGCCGTCATAAATTCCGCCGAAAAGTTAGCCTTCATAAAAGCCGTCCAAAACGAAACCATTCCGTAACTTGAAGAGTGAGATTTGTTGAATCCGTAAGCTCCAAACGGAACCATCAAAGCCCAGATTTCCTCAGCTTTTTCTTCACTAATACCATTTTTTTTACAACCTTCCACGAATTTCGGTCTTTGTTCGTCAATGACTTTTTGGATTTTTTTACCCATACCTTTACGCAGGACGTCCACCTCACCCCAGTTGTAGCCTGCCAGCTCAATCGCCGTGTAAAGCAAGTCTTCCTGATAAACGAAAATGCCGTAACTATCTTTCATCCAGTCAGCCATTTGGGGGTAAGGGTAAGTAACTTTCTTGGGATTTTTTTTGCGGGCAATATAATCTGGAATGCTTCCCATCGGGCCAGGTCGGTAAAGTGCCACCATCGCCATCAAATCGTTAACTTTGGTAGGTTCCAGTTGTACCAAATACTTGGTCATGGCAGGGCCAGAAAGCTGAAAAATTCCCATCGTTCGCCCTTTGGAAAGTAGATCAAAAGTTGGTAAATCCTCTGTGTCCAGGTTCAATAAATCAATATCTAAATTTCGTCTTTTTTTAACAAGCAATAGACTTTCTCCGAGAAACGAGAGGTTAGTAATTCCCAAAATATCCATCTTGACAAGACCCACCTTTTCACAGATTTTCATATCGTATTGACAAGCCAAACCCTTGTGATCCGAGTCCCACTGCAAAGCACAGTAATCAGTTAATTTGCTTGGAGTGATCAAAACTCCGGCGGCGTGAACCGAAGCGTGGCGAAAATTCCCTTCAATATGACGAGCAATATCAATAATTCTCTTAACATCTTCATCTTTTTCATAAAATTGGGTTAGCTCAACACTGGTTTCAAAAGCCCAATCAAAAGTGGTTTTACGACCTTGGGGGGCACTAGGAATAATTTTTGACAGTTGATCACACTTTTTGTAGCCAATGCCCAAAACTCGCCCGACATCTCGCACAACCGCCCGAGGAAGCATCGTTCCAAAAGTGGTAATTTGGCTAACGTTAATATAACCGTATTTTTTGGTAATATAATCAATCACGTCTTGGCGGCGGTTATCGGCAAAATCTCCGTCAATATCAGGAGGACTGGGACGAAGTGGATTCAAAAACCTCTCAAACGGCAAAATAAACTGAATCGGATCCAAAACTGAAATGTTGGTCAGGTAGCCAACCATGGAGCCAGCCGCCGAGCCTCTCGTGTTGGTAACGATGCCAGAATTACGACAAAATTCCATAATATCCGCAAAAACCAAAAAATAAGACGAGTAACCTTTGTTGATAATAATGTCCAATTCGTAGTCAATTCGCGTCACATATTCGTCCAAAGTGTGAGTTTGCCAGTAATCGCCTTTGTAGCTTTTGAGCTTTTGAGCATCTGGAAGGATAATCCTTGCCAATTCTTTGACAGTTTCTACGTCATCATAATCAAAAATCGCACTCCAATCTTTTTTGGTGGTAATTTCTTTTTTGAGAATTTCTTGGATCTGGGGAATTTTTTGTTGTAATTCTGGGCTAATTTGAATTGAATTTGTACTTGAGTTCTCATCTTTGGAATTTAACGAATTTGTCAGATCGGTTGGCGAACTATTAGCTAAATTATTAATCGGAGGTAAAATATGTCCAAAGCGAACCATGAGGCCAAGATAAGTTTCCAGTGTTAATTTTTGGTTGGAATTTTGCCCTTCTGGAAGATAAAATGGCGGAAAAAAAGCTTCTTCGGCGTGCTTGTCGTAATCGGTGCGAATCTGGATATCAATTTGAGAAGTCAAATCTTCAAAGTCCACCGCTTTTGGCAGGTATTCATATTGTTTTTGGAGGGTTTCAAAACTTGGCAAACTAAAATCTCGCTCCAATTCTATTTCAAAAAGTCTAACCTGTTTTTTGATCGCCAAAACTGTCCTAAAAACCTCTCCATCACTTGGCTCGCAGTATCTGGGAGCTGGACTTGCCACGTAACGAACATTGTATTTATCACATAAAGTAGCGATTTTTTGGTTAATTTTGATAATTTTTTCTTCCGTTTCTTTGGAGGTTGCTATCGCCAGTTCCACCAAAAGAGAATGGTTGCTTATATTTTGTAAATAGGTTTTGAGAATAAATTCAGCACCTTTCCAGTCGTCAATTCTTGCCATTTCCCCAAACTCGTGCTCGTTGGTACAAATTATCAAAAAATTGTCTGGGATGGAATCAGTATTTTGGCTTTTTTTGGAGGAGTTAAAATCAGTTTTCAAATCTTCCTGCGGTGAGCTTTTGGTATATTTGGAAGTCATTTGAGGATCCAAACTTTCCAAATTTAGATGCCAGTTGGGCTTTTCCAAAACAGTGCGAGCGATGGTCACCAGCTCCAAAAGTCGGTGGTAGCCAGCCTTATTTTTGGCAAGCAAAGCGATTTTGCTAAACCCGCGAGAGCTGCCAATGGATTTACTCAAACTAACATTTTCCATTCTTAACGTGCTGCCCAAGACCGGTTTGACCTCGTGTTTTTGACAAGTTTCCCAAAACTCTACCAGCCCAGAAGTGGTGTCTTCGTCACATAAAGCGATGGTGGTGTAGCCTTTTTCTTTGGATTTAAGAATCAGTTTTTCAATTTTGGGAACGGCTGACAAAAGAGAATAATGGGAATAAGAGCGTGCCAAAAACATAAAAATCTAAAATAAAACTTGGGAAAATAAAAAATGAAATACTAAAACCAGCTAATCACACTTTCCAAAAAAAGTCCAGTCTAAAATTTTCGTCAAGCAGTTTTCTGGGGAAATTGGGTGGGTTTACAGATCTCAAAGTAAAGTTCCAAACATTGGGTGGAGTGTTTTAATACATTATAAATACCCCGGACCACTGAAACTCAACTTTGTGTTGATATTAAGCCAAGAAATGGAAATAAAGAGTTAAAAAATAAACCTAAACTAACCTTGCTTTTAGTTACGAGCAAGAACTCCAACAACCATTAAATTGTCGTAATAATCTAAATTCTAGCCCCAAACCAAACTGCCAAAAAGCTAGCGAAAATTCCAAATTTTGCCAAATTTTCACACTTATTTTGTGAGTATATTACCCTTAATTATAGCATATTTACAATCTTTTCACCAAGTTTCGATGGTTGAGGGTTAAAACTAGACAAAATTCCCCCTTACGTGAAGGGGTGGCGGTCGCGGACTGACGGGTAGTTTCGTGCTGCTAAATCTATCAAAAATACAATTATTGGATAACTGCTCACCTGAAATCCCCAAAATTACTTTTTAGCTATTTTTAAGGATAGTTTTTCAAACTTATTCGCCAACCACCCCATCGCTACGCTCAACCCATTTTCTACGAAAAGAGACATCATCTACGACGGCACCCCTCTAGAGGGGAATTTTCTTTTCAATTTTAATTTTTTTCAAAAGCCAATTTCTCACTTATTTTTCTTGACACGTTGACTATTTTTAACATTTTTTGACAGCTATTTTTTCAGCACATTCAAAAAGGCACTTTGGGGAATTTCCACATTACCGACCATTTTCATACGCTTTTTACCAGCTTTTTGCTTGTCCAAGAGTTTCATCCGACGGCTAATATCTCCACCATAAAGTTTGGCAGTCACATCTTTGCGAAAACACTTAATTGTTTCTCTTGCGATAATTCTGGACCCAATCGCAGCTTGAAGAGCGATGTCAATTTGTTGTCTGGGAATCAGCTCTTTTAACTTTTCACAAATATGACGACCTTTGTTTTCGGCATTATCTTTGTGGGTGATTATAGAGAGGGGATCTACCACTTTCCCATTTACCAAAATATCAATTTTAACTAGGCTACCAGCTTCAAAGCCAGTGATTTCGTAGCTCATGGTGGCGTAACCTTTGGATAAAGATTTCAAATCATCATAAAAATCCACAATCATTTCAGCCAGTGGTATCCGTGCTGTCAGTTGTATTTGCCCAAGACTCAACAGACTGATTCCATCGTAATTTCCCCGCTTTTGGGTTATGAGTTCAATGATTTTACCAACATATTCTTCTGGCGTAATGATTTCCAGTTTTGCCCACGGCTCCATTATAGCTTTAATTTGGGACGGATCTGGTAAGGCACTTGGAGAAAAAATTGCTAAATCATATTTATTTTCTGCCAGAGATTTCTTTTCCAAATTTTCCAAAAACTCCAAAACTTGCATTTGAGAAAGTTCCAAAGCCTCATTTTCCGTCAATTTTCCAAACCTCACTTCTTGCCAAAAAGTTTGAATTTGTCCTAAAAGTTCTGAATTTGTGGCTAAAAGCTCTTGAAGATTTTCAAAGTTATGATTCATAATTATGTTAGATTTTGATGAGTTAATTTTTGGCATTTTTTGCCCAGCCGATAAAACCTATGGCAAATTTAGTTTTTTGCCCATCTCGCCTATAAGATTGATAACGGTGATCCGTAATAGAGCAATTTGGTGAAACTTCAATGTTTTTTTCTAAAATGTTTGCTTCAGCTAATTGACTGTAAATCCGTTTTTTAATATCCAGAAAATACTTAAAGCCCAATTCTGTTTTCTCAATCTTTTTAAAATTTTCAGTCCAGTTTTCAGCTGTTTTTGCGTCAACTTCATAAGCATCAACACTTGCAGATGTGGATAAATAAACCAGAATATCTTCGGGACTGGATTTAAATTCCGTCTCAAATTTTTTTACCAGATTTTTGACAATATTTTTTTCAGTTCCACTCCTACCAGAATGGGCCACACCAATAGCTTGTTTATGTGGGTCAAACATTAGGAGAACACAACAATCCGCTGATTTTGCACCCAAAAACATATTTTTATCTTGGGTTACCATTCCGTCTGCTTCAATAGAAATTGTATCTGTAAAAGCATCCACTGCCACAACATTGTTCCCATGAACTTGATTGGAAGTGTTAATTTTTTTGACCTCAATTTTTAATTTATTTATTAGGATTTTTTGGCTAATTTCACACTCTTTTGTATCAGCCTCTCTAAAATTTAAGCCATTTTCAAGTTCTTTCGAAATTTGTACATTTTTATGCGTAAAACCACTAATAATTAAATTTTTAGGAAAAATATTTGGAATATCAAGATCAAGCATAGTAAAAAGTCTGATTACGTTATATCTAAAAATACACATCTAAAAAAAGGTTTTATTTTCTGTCGTTCAATAATTTAAGGATTTTGCTATTATCTTGCATTCCCCAGTGTTGAAAAAGGATTTTACCGTCATTATCAATCAAAAAAGCTCCTCGTTTGGTTACAGTGGCGGCGAAAAACTTACCAATCGCTCCGTATTTTTGGGCAATTTCACGATTGTTGTCTTGAATTAGGTCAAATGGGAAGTTAAATTTTTCAATGAATTTATTGTGGCTATCTTTTTTGCCTTGGTTGACACCATAGACTTTGACGCCAAGTTGTTGATATTCTGCATAAATATCACGAATTTCACAAAGTTGAGTAGTGCAGCCAGGGGTATCGTCGCCCGGATAAAAAATTAATAAAACTTTGTTGGTTTTCAAAATTTCGTTCAAATCAACTTGGTTGCCGTTCTGGTCAATTCCTGTGAAAGACGGAGCAATATCACCCACTTTGAGTTCTACTTTGGTTTTGTTGGTCGCTGAATTAGCGGTTGAATTGGTTGTTGAATTGTCTGACATATTTAGTTTGGTAAAAAATTTGGAAAAAAATTATTTGGAAAAACTTTGGAAATTTAATTAAAAGCTTATGATAGTTTGCTATTTTTTTGCTAAACTTGTTGGAAACAGTTAAAAACAATTAAGAATAAACTAAAATAGATTTGAAAATCTGTCAATAAATCTAAAAATACTGGGTAAAAATCCTCCAAAACTCACGACTTGACCAGTTGAAAAGGGAAATTACTAATCATAAATAGCAAATTCCAAATAAGAAATTTACAGTATCAAAAAAATTAAATAATCAAAAAAACAGTTTTCAAATAATTTATCTGGATTAAATCTCTGATAAAATCATGGCAAAATCTGGATAAGAATGTGTAAAATTAGTGAGTCTAAAGAATTTTTTGTCGCTGGTTTTGTTAAAGTATGCAAACAGTTTTTCACTTTCCACAAATGGCACCGTGGTATCTTTTTCATAGCCAAATTGTCGCACGGGAATTATGACTTTTTCGGCATTTTTGGCAGAATTAAAGACATCGCCAGTAAAAACACAAAAAATAGAATAATTGGCAAAACACATACTTTGAATACTGCTAAAAGTGTTGACCAAAACCAGCTTTTTGGCTTTAGGTTTGACACTGGCAAGATAAGTTGCGGGTGAGCCTCCCATGGAATGTCCCAAAATGGTAATTTTATTTTCAGGAATGCCTTTAGCCGTGAGCCAATCGTAAGTAGTTAATGCTGTTTGGTAGACATTTTCTACAGATGAACTTCCTTCAGAGGCGTGGTAGCCTGGGTAAGCGGGAGAGATAACATTAGCTTTTTTGCCAAGCTCTGGAATGAATTGTAACAAGCGTCCCGCGTTGCCGTGTAAATAAATAATGTATTCGTCGCTGGAATTATCAAAAGACAAAATTTCCACATTTTTACCATCTGGAGTTCGCACAAAATCCTGCTTTGAATTATAATAACTTGGAATGGATGCCCAGCTAACTTTGTTGTCAAAAACTAAACTACTCGCTTGCCCTGTCAAAAAAAATGAAGCAACAAGCCAAAAAGTGATAATTCCAATAATTGTAATTGATGTAATTTTGAGAATTTTAACAAGCATATTAAAAATAGTTTTAGAAAGTAAAAAAAGTAGATAACGGAATAAGTATTGAAATAAACGGGTGATTATTGAACGAAAAATTCCTAAAACAAGTGGCACAGTTTTGATTGATTTTTATTGATAGAAATGGCAAAAATTACAATTCAGTTTTTCAAATTGACATTTTTTAGACAGGGTAAAATTAGCTAAAAACAGCACAAATAAATTTTGTTAAATTGTCAAAACTTTTTTATTAAAAATTAGATAACTTTTGGCAAAATTAGCACCACAAACTATCTCCAATCACTACGTTTAACTCATTTTTACTCCAAAAACAGACATAATTTTCTTCAAACCTCTGTGTTGACTTTTTTTATTCAATAAATTCTCTTTATCATCTTACAGGCATTACTTTGGTTTTATCGCATTCCATGTTTAAAAGGGTTGATTTTAGTATCAAGATTTTTTAAATTTTAATTTACTTTTGATATTATTACTTTTCAAATTACTGAAAACATCATATTTAAGAGTCAAATAAGAGCTAAAATTATCAAAGGAATAATTATTCCTAAAGCGTGGGGCTGTAAAAATTTAATTTTGTCAATTACAAATGAAGTGGCAAATCGTGGAATTTATTAGCCGTTTAAGCAACAACACCTTGCTTTTTTTATAGAATTTTTAGAATTTGTGTGTTTATTTCAATTGGTGGTTCCGGTGGGATTCGAACCCACGACCAAAGGATTAAGAGTCCTCTGCTCTACCAGCTGAGCTACAAAACCAAATAATTTACTCTGGAGTTGGATAAGTACTAAAACAGTAAGGGCTTTCTTTAGGATTACAAAAAGGATTGTTTGGGCTACGATTATAATAACTTAAAATTATTACCCAAATTGCTAAACCAAAAAATATCATACACAGAAAAAAACTTATTCTATTTATTATTTTTTTTAAGTTAAGCTTTTTGGGCATATTTATAATTAAAAATTTATACTAAAAGCTATTTCTTGGCAGCTTTGGCAGCTTTTCCTCCGTGTCCTTTGAAGAAAGTTGTAGGTGAAAATTCGCCGAGCTTGTGTCCGACCATATCTTCTGTAACTAGAACTTCAAGAAATTTGCGACCGTTGTGAACTTCAAATTTTAGACCGATAAATTCTGGCAAAATTGTAGTATCACGGCTCCAAGTGCGAATTGGTTTGGGATTACCTGAAGCTTTGGCTGCAGCTGCTTTTAAAACAAGTTTTGGATTGGCAAAAAAACCTTTTTTGAGTGATCGTGGCATAATAAAATATGTAAATTGAAATCAAGTTTTGAAATCAAAAAATTAGCAAAATATAATTGTAATTAACCAAAACAAAACAAAACAAATTTGTCAAATAAAAAATCAAAAACCCACCGAAAACCCAAGTTACAAAATCAAAAACTACTTGAAAATAGCTTGAAACTTGGTGCTAAAAATTCCCCTCTTGAGGGGTGGCGACGAAGTTGACGGGGTGTTTCGTGGTGCTAAATCTGGAATTGATGAAAAAGCATTTACAATAATTTGAGCAATCACACTAATTTTACTAAACTGCAAAATCCCCCATCGCCTTCGGCTCAACCCATTTTTTACAGAAATAGACAAGCCTTACGACCTGACCCCTTTAAAAAGGGGAAATTTAGCGGAAACCAAGAAAACCTCTTAAAGCAGCCAAAAAATAATTACCTAAAATTAGTTTCTTTTTCTGATTTCTATGATTTTTTAATTCTAAATCAGTTGTTTGGTTGACAAATTTTACAAATTTAGTTTCGCTTTTGATAAGTCATTTTTGGTCTTTTTTGGTCAAACGCTGGACAAATTTTGAACAGATATATTTGATTTTTTTTATAGTTTTTATTATTATTTTGATTAAGCTTTTTAAAAAAGTTTGCAAAAATTATGATGTTTTAGTTTTTTATTTTAATACTTTTCATTTTTGAATAAATTAGTTTTTAGCATTTTTTATGAACGCCATATCCGCCGAACCTATTATCAAAACAGTCAAAGATCGTGATTATCCTTCACTTTTAGTCGTCACTGCCAACGGTTTTGGCAAACAAACTCACTTGTCGGATTACCGCAAAACCAGTCGTGGAGCCAAAGGTGTTAAAACCCTCAATATGACTATGAAAACTGGACTTTCGGTAATTGTCAGAATTCTCAATGGTAGCGAAACTGATTTGTTTGTCACGACCAAAAATGGCATAACTATTCGTGTAAGCCTGGATCAAGTCCCGCAAATTGGCCGATCTACCCAAGGTGTCAAAATTATACGACTAGAGGACGGCGATGAAGTGGTCAGTGGCAGTGTGAACTAAAAGGTTAAAAATAGTTTTTCAAAGAACATTGCTAAATTTTAAAACATTTTAAACTCCTAAAAAAACCTATATTCAAGACTTAAAATAAGTAAAGACAAGAAATAAAAAGTTCAAAGTTGTTTTAATTTTTGTCAATTAGGTTTTATAATTCGGTCTTAATTTTTTTTAATTTCAATAATCAATTTTGTGCAGTTACAATTTTTACAAGATCTGGAAAATTTAAGCTTGGACGGTGAGGCTTTTTTGGCTCAATTTTTGGAGTTTTTGTTAGATCGCAGTTTGGACGGCGACACTAGGTTTGACAGCCTTATCCCCAGCATTGCCCAAGTTTTGGATCTAAAATTGCCCATCACAACGATCACTTCAAGTTTTGCTCTTTTACAGGTTTATATTCGCCAGAATAAAGGACAGAATTTCCCAGAAACCAGTCAAAATAGAAACCAACCAATGAAAGAAAACAATTTTGAAGCAGCTAATTTTGCCAAAAAAGTAGAATACCAAAGTGAAAAATCACCAGAAATAGTAAATAATTTGGTAAATAATTCCACAATTCAATCAAAGACAACCAGTCAAAATGAAGTTTTGGAAATGAATTTGGAAAACCAAACTGAATTGAATTTGGAAAAAAAATATGATAATTCTACCCAAGGACAAAACTTAGTTCAAGAAATATCAACTAAAACAACTTCTTCCGAGAATGCGATCACAGAAAAAACTTTGGAAAATGAAACCCCAATAGAAAGTAAAACCGAAATTCAAAACCAAATGGAAAGTGAACTGAAAGTTGAAACAGAATTAGAAAAAAACCAGTCGCAAAACCCAGTTGGAAATATCAAAACAGTAACTTTGTCTCAAGTTAACACCTTTTTGATTCGCCAAATTGAAGCCAGTAATGAAACTTCCTTGAAACTTTTACTTAGTGATTTAGCAATTGCAAAAATAGACACTGAGTCCAAAAATGGAATTTTAACCCTTTCTTCCGGTGCTTTATTGAATTTTTTGAAAACGAAGCGGAGTTTGGACTGGATCGCCAACACTTTGGAAAATGAATTTGGCTGGAAATTACACTTGACCGCCCAGCAACGAGAATCTAAAACAGTTTTATTTGAAAGTACAGATGTTCTAGTAGTTGCCAAAAATTATGCACCTCAAAATATTGACAGCTACAAACAAAAGGAAAAAATTGACTCAGAGAATAAGCCACATTCTACGACAGAAAAACCAAAAATTGCCGAAAAATCCAAACCTGAAGAACCAAGAAATCAAGAAACTAAAACTCAAACAATAGAAGGCGATAAAAAACCTGAAAATGAACCCAAGACTGAACCCAAGAAAATTTTCTACACGCTATTTTGGCCAAGCAAAAACCCAATTCCTTACAATTTAAGCCCAGTTCCAACCATTTCCAAAATTGACGAGCCGACAAGTCTTGACTGGGAAGATCTCATTTCCGACTTTGAAATAGAGTAAAAGGGTAAATTGTGAAGGGGGGGGAATTTAATCAAAAAGTCTAATAACCCCGAACCACTGAAACCCAACTTTGTGTTGCCATTAAGCCAAGAAATAGGAATAAAGAGTTAAAAAATAAACCTAAACTAACCTTGCTTTTAGTTACGAGCAAGAACTCCAACAACCATTAAATTGTCGTAATAATCTAAATTCTAGCCCCAAACCAAACTGCCAAAAAGCTAGCGAAAATTCCAAATTTTGCCAAATTTTCACACTTATTTTGTGAGTATATCACCCTTAATTATAGCATATTTACAATCTTTTCACCAAGTTTCGATGGTTGAGGGTAATAAGCAAAATTCCCAGCGGTGAAAAATATTAGCAGATAATTATGTAAAAAATTATTAAAATTAAGTTTATTTTTATATTTTTAGCACATTCTCCACTTTCCTTTTCCACTTTCCTCCATTACTTCATTTTTTATCTCATACGGATCAACGCCAGCTTTCAAATATGTATGAACAATTGCATGGCAAACCATACACAGAACATCTAAGTTTGCAATTTCATTTTCCCCACCGCTTTCTAATGGTTTAATATGATGGACAGTTAATTCGTCAGGATCACCACATATACTACACCTATTTCCAGCCCAATATTTGGCAATAGACCGTAGGCTTGGTGCAGATTCAGGCATTTTGTTGGATAAACAAATTAAATATAACTTTCCTTTATTCTTTAAAAGATTTTGTTTTCTTGTCAATATAAAAAACCTAAAAATCATTTTTCAACTATTCTATAAAATTATTTTAACAGCTTGTAAAAGAGAATTGACTAAAAAATGAAAAATACACAAAATCTTTTCTAAAATTAAATTAGCAAAATTGATTAAAAATGGCAATAATTCTAAAACTGCGAATTTCAGAAAATTAACTGTTAACCTGTCTTATTATATTTTTTTAACTTTATCAAATTTTTAACTTTTTTTTACAAATTAAAATTATTTTTATGCATAGACTTGGGTACTGTGTTCTTATAAAAAGCGATGAAGAAGAAGGTTTTCATCAAGGAATTGCAGTTATTTCCGAAAATGGAATTTCAAGAGTCTTGTCGCCATAAGAGGTTAAAAATTTAGAAGTTAAAGGTTGCGACAATATTTACACTATTGGTGATTGCGATGGACTAAACGAAGAAGCTGCCAAGGAATTAGCGAAACTGTTAAAAGCTGCTGGCTGGGAAACATTGGTTTTACAAAGTGGCGAAGGAATAAGACAAGAAGTAAAATGGGAAAGTCCTACAAGTTTAAAAGAAAGAGAACAAGATTTAGAAATTATAAAAAAAATACTTCCTAACATGAGGATAGCTTCTATATATGAGGAGGTTATTTATTTTGCCAGTTTGGCTTGGTATTATATTTTTAGTTCCACTGAAAAAACTGAACGAGAAAATCCTAACAAAATTCATTAATTACTTTTTGAATCCGCCATTTCCCTATCTTTTCACAATTTTTCCAGCCAATTTTCTTCAAAAACCTTTTTGTAAAATAGCTGAATTAGAATTTATCTTGGAATTGTTTGACTTTTCATTTAAACTTTAAATTTGACTTTCCAATATTTCTCTAGTAATAAAGTCATTTCCAGCCAAATAGGTTTCCAAATCTATCCAATCATATTTTTCACCCTTTGCTTCGTCGCCACTAAAAACAAAACTTGATAATTCTTCAACTTTCACCGGATAAAAGTAAATATTGATTTTCTTGCCGTTGAATTGAAACTCTTTTTCGTTTTTATATCCAAATGTCTTAAAATCACCTAATTTTATACCCCGAACCACTGAAACTCAACTTTGTGTTGATATTAAGCCAAGAAATAGGAATAAAGAGTTAAAAAATAAAGTTAAATTAATCTGCTTTTATTTACGAGCAAGAACTCCAACAACCCTTAAATTGTCGTAATAATCTAAATTCTAACCCTAAACCAAACTGCCAAAAAGCTAGCGAAAATTCCAAGTTTTGCCAAATTTTCACACTTATTTTGTGAGTATATTACCCTTAATTGTAGCATATTTACGATCTTTTCACCAAGTTTCGATGGTTCGGGGTTTATAAATTCTCCAATTTTTTTGATTTTATTCAAATCATTCAAATCTAGTTGAATTTTGCCCATAGACTCTTCTTTTACTTCTCTTATCAGAGCCTCCAAACCAGTCTCACCGTCTTCACGATCACCACCAATCAAAGGAAATTCATATTTATTTTCCACTTTTTCGTCTATTTTCTTCTTTACAAAGCATTTGACAGTTTTCGCTATTTGTTTTGCCGCCCAAGTGCCAAGGTGTAATGTGGTCAGCCTCCATTTCTTCAATTTCAAAATGTTTTCCAGATTTGGGACAGATTCCGTTTTGTCTTTCATATGCTTCTCGTTTTTGCTTGTCGCTAAATGCTCGGATATTCAAATATTTTTCTTTTCGTGTTAGCAAATAAGAGTAAATTCCTTTTTTGTTTTCTACATCTTCGTCAAGCATCAAAGTTGTAACTTCTTCTTCTAATTTCTTGAAGTCAAATTTTTGATTTTTGAACTCGTTGTACAAAATTCCCCAAGGTAGACCTTTCATTTCTTTTCTGTACTTTGGAAATGTCGCTTTAACCCAACTTATAACTGCTTGAAAGTAAAGCCAAAGTTCATTTGCGTTTGCTTCGTGTTGATTTTTGGACATATACGCTTTAATTTGGTTGTCCGAAATCCAAGCAATAGCTGTTTCTAAAAATTCTTGTCTATTTGCCGAACCGCTCATATATTCATCACCTGTTTTTGGGCGATTATTTTTTGAGAAATATCTTTTGGCATCAGTTACCCACGAACCTGAATATACTGCGTTTTTAAGTTCTTGTTGTGTAAGTTCTTTACCTGCTATGTTTATCGTTTCAAACCACTCTAATTTTTCACTGTCTTTGCCACTACAAAAATAAACCATCAATTTGTAGTCTAAGATTTCTTGCTTTTTGTCGCTTGGTAAATTAATAAACATAAGTCCATCAAGAGAAAAGTCGTTATTAACGTATTGACAAATACTAATTGTTCGTTGTTGCCCGTCTATGACTTCAAAGTTTCCATCTTCTCTCACTGCCCAGTACATCACATTTAGTGGATAGTTTTTGGTAAGTGTATCAATTACAGCTTCTCGTTGTTTATCTTTATACACAAATTCTCTTTGATATGGTGGTCTAATGTCTAGTTTGCCGTCATAACCGACAACTCCATTTTCCAGATTATCTTGATAATTTTTGGTAAGTTCTGCGACAGTAATTTCTTTGAGTTGAATTTGCATAATATATTTAGTTATTTGAATTATTTGAAATTAGTTTTTTGTTCTTAATTAAAATTCTAAAATAAGGTGATTTTCCATTGATTACCAAATCTTTCTCGTCATCGCCTTTCCGAAACTTAATTATCTCAAATTGATCAGGGTTATATTTATCCAAGAAAGTAATTGGAACTCCCATAACTCCTTCATAGTCCATAGGAATGTCTTTGGTTGTATCAACATTGATCGCATCATAATTATCGTATTTTGGATATTCATTTTCATTACCATAATAATTTTTGTATAAAATCAAATCTTCGTGTCTAGCTTTATAGTCCAAATTAGTAAACCAGCGGATACTTGGAACCCTGATATATTTATTTCCCTCGTTATCAAATCGCAAACTTTTACTTGTTATTTCATAATTATTTGGAACTCTAAACTCTACATCACCACTATGAATACTTGCTCCTAGCCAAAGTTTGTTTTCTTTGATTAGTTTAAAAGTTTCTTTGTAAGTGATTGCATTTGTATTCCCTAGAATTAAAAACTGTTTATCATATTCTACAAGTTGGGTTATAAATTCCCGAAAGAGTGAAAACGGTGGATTTGTAACCACAATATCAGCTTGTTTGAGTAATTCTATACACTCACTGCTGCGAAAATCGCCATCGCCTTTGAGGGGAAATATGCCAATTTCTTCAGCTGTAGGCACTCTGCCACCATCTTTTTCACCATTATATTCCAAATAAATCGCTTGTTCAGAGTTGTTTTGAGAGAATAAATCAGCATTTTGACTTTTATAGCAAACCGTAATTAGTTTTTTGAGCCCCAAGTATTCAAAATTATAGGAAAAATAATGAAAAAAATTACTCACTCGTGGATCGTCACAATTACATAAAACAACTTTGTCTCGGAAGTGGTGTTTGTAATGTTTTAGCTCTTTTTCAATATCAGACAATTGAGTGTAAAATTCATCTTTTTTGTTGGTTTTGGCAGAGTGAAGATTTTTGTTGGCAGAATTGTTTGGCATGATATTTTTTGGTATTATTTTTTGGTTAAGTAAAAAAAACTTAAATAAAATTTCCTAATTTGTCAAAATCAACTAAAACTGTGGTTTATTCCCAAATGAAAAAGTCTAAAACTGGGATTATTTATGTTTTCTAAAAATAAGAACTAGCGGGGTTTGGACAATTATCCATAAATCAAGCCAAAAAGACCATTGCTCCACATATTGGGTATCAAAAGCCACTTCCTCTTCAAAACTTAAATCACTCCGTCCGTTAATTTGTGCCATGCCAGTGATGCCGGGCTGAATGTTCAAAACCTTGTAATGATGCGGTAAATACTTGGAAACTTCACGAGGCTGGTGAGGTCGTGGGCCAACAATTGACATACTTCCCAGCAAAACATTGATAAATTGTGGGATTTCGTCCAAGCTTGTTTTTTCTAAAAATTGTCCAAATTTGGTAGATCGTGGATCATTTTTGATTTTGTAAAGTGCACCTCGATTAGCACTTTCACCCTGTTCTTGAATTAGTTTTTGCTCAAATTCCAAAGCACTACTGTTCGGTTTAGATTCGCTCGTGCAAAATTCTGACTTTAATCTTCTAAATTTCCAAAGCTTGAAAACTTGCCCGTTTGGCCCGATTCTTTCACTGCCATAAAAAACGGGACCCGAACTTTCCAGTTTGATTAAAACAGCGATAATTAGATAAAGCCAAGAAAAAACTATCAAGAACAAAAAACTAACCAGAATGTCAAAAACTCGTTTGAAAACTATTCTCCAGCCAAAAAGCGGTGAGTGAACCAATTCGAAAAAATGCTTATTTTCCAAAAAAATCTCTCGCAGACCAAAACTTTGAAAATGGGAAATGCCAAACGGTGAAAAAATGAAACTAACTTTGTATTTTTCGCAGAGAGCGGCTAGGGTGATTTCCAGTGGATTATTTTGCCCAAAAAGATAAACTTCGGCTATATTTTGGCTTTCTATCTGCTTTTTTAAAAATTCTAAATTATCCTCGTCGAGATTATCGTAATAAAAAATTTTAGCAAGGTCAAGCCTTTTGGAAAATTGAATTTGGTATTTTGATTGGCTGTTTGGTTTATTTCTATGTTGATTTTTCCAAAATTTCGCTCTAATACTTTTAGCTTTTGATTCCAGTTTTTTGATTGACAATTTCCTGTTTGATATTTTTGGAATTGAATTGACCAGTCTTGTTTCCATGCTTTCCATTTCTTGGTTTGTGTCAGAATGAATTTGAGAACCGATAACTGCGATCTGGACTTTGAAAAAGTCGAAAAAATACAAAATTTGCTCCACAGCCCAAAACAAAAATCGCCCAAAAACTGTGGAAAAAAAAGCCAAAAAACCCACAATTCCAAGTATAAAACGACTAATCACAACTCCGTTTGGCAAAGTTTCCCGATTGTATTCGTTAAAAAACAAAAAGGTAATTACCGTCAATAAAACCAGCCAAATTCCCAAAAATAAATGAAAAATAGTTTGCCCAAAACTGACTCGCCTTTCAATTCTGTAAAGTCCAAATAGTCCGTAAATCACCACCACCAAAAAGCTCAAAAGTATCGTAACTATCAAGTAATCTAAGCCATAAACTTTTTTAATTCCCTCAAAATTCTCCTCCAAAATCTTGTAACGAAGCCAATAACTCAAACTAGACGCCAAAACCAGCATTCCAAAATCCACAAGAGGTAAAAGGGCAGTTTTCCAGATACGACGGTATTGTAAAGGCGAAAGCATATTTGTGGTTTTTTTGGCAAGATAGTTATAACCAAAATTTACCATTTCCTGATTTTTGTCAACAGGGTGTGACACTTTCCCAAGTTTTCCATTTTTAGCAGAAGAGGTTACAAGCCCCCCTATTCAAAGCGACGGTTTGGAGCCAGATTTGAGCTGAAAAGGTATTTGGGATAAGTAAAAAAAGACCTGCGTGAAACAGATCTTACAATAAATTCAAGTTGCTTTTGATAAAATTATTGAACTACTTTACCAAGTGCAGAAACATAGGAAAAAACATAAAAAGATATTTCTCCGCTATCTGCTTGTAAGGATTGTATTTTACCATTAACAAGGTAAATATCACCAACTTTTATGCTGGAAATATTAAAATCAGGCTGGGTACTTTTTATTTTTTCAACCTCAATCACAAAAATATCGCGGCTTCCTTTACCGTAACAGGTTGCAGTTTTGAAAGTCAAACAGTTGCTTAATTCTATCTTACCGTCATCACGAACATTGATAACTACCAGTTTATCATTATAATCTTTTACATTTTGTGTAAGTGGTTGTCCACCAGCTCCAACAAAATCTGCCATCAAGAAAAAGTCTTGTTTTTTACCAGTTTGTAAATCTGTATAAACACCACGAATATATGCTATTTTATTGTTAATATAATCTTCTTTTTTTATCATGTCTTTATCATAATTCGGACTAAAATCGCCAACCGCTTTTCCGTTTTTATATTCTCCTAGTACAATACCTTTCTTGTTATTATCGTATTCAGCAATGTAACCATCAAGGTTAGAGCTGGAATTACCTTTGTAAAGAGTACCATTGATAATCCCATCTCCAAAAAATAAACTAGCTTTGATATTGCGATCGCCATAATCTTCACCACCGATTCTACCGCTATAACCCATTTTTTGAGTAGCTGCACTTGTTTGATTCAATGAGCTTGTTGAATAACTCTGGCTAAAAGGTGCTGATGAATTTTGAGCCCATGAACTAAAACCACTTGAGCTGTTTCCCACTTTTTCCACTTTAGTTATCCCATCTATTTCGCCAATAATTTTTATTTGTTTGTAACTGCCTTGATAATCTTGGTCTGATCTATAACTCACTTCTACAGTATCACCTATTTTAAATCGACTAAAAAAATCAACATTTCCTTTGGCAATTGTTTGGTAAAGCTCATCATTTGAATTAACTCTTTTAAGAATTACCCTTGCCTCCCCCTCTTTTCCAGTAATCACAAAAGAAACTTTTTTCATTTGACTCTGAGAATAACTAGAAACTGAACCGCCCCCTAAACTTGGCAAACCTGTATTCAAACTTGGCATATTGTTTTGAGTTTGACCACCAACAGCATAAGCAAGCCAGCCCTTGAATTCGTTGCCAGTATTAGGATTTTCCCAGCCATTCCAAGCGTTTTTCTGGGGGTTCCAATAGTTGTAAAAAGTATAAGTGTACTGGACGCCGTCGTAGTCGCCACTTTGGTTCGTGTGGACGCGGTAGCGGTTGGATTCACTACTTCTTTTATCGCTTGGAAACTTGTATTCGTAGGAATATTGATAAGCAAAAACTGGCTGTCCTTGTGCTTTTTGGAAATAAATACCACAATCTCGGTCAAGGATCCCTCCCAACTGGTTATTTGGATTATTGGTAATTTTTTTGGTTAAACCATCTTCCCAATCACTAATTCCATTATTTTCTGGTGTATTATTTGGAGCGACAGGTAAATTAAATTTACGACTTGTGCAGCCCCAATTGTAATATTTACCTTCATTAGAAGTTGTACTTTGTGTCCAATTGACGCCATCAGTTGAGGTTTTGGAATTGACAATTAGATTAAGGTTATATTCACCGCCGGCTTGGACATTGACAAGATTGAAACTAGAAAAAATTGAAACTGTGGAAAAAATGAAAGTAAAAATAGTCAAAAATGGCCTAAATTTGACTTTGATTTGAAACTTGGTGGTAGTTGATTTGGACGTAAAAAGGTGGGAAAAATAAGGTAAAATGATGAAAAAATGAGAGAGAAAAATATTTAAAATATGGAAAAGTAGAAAAAAAGAAAATAAGTGTTTTGAAGAAAAATAATTTATTTTGATATTTCCTAGAATAAATTTTAGCATAATTAAAAAAATAAGTCAAGCCTCATTAGAGTAGTTGCCAAGGTGGTTTTTTTGTTACAGTTTTTGGGGGATTTCTAAAATTATGTTTTCTTACTTTTTTAAAAACCAAACTTGCCAATTCAGAAGAAGTAATCCAACCCAAATCTGTATATCAGCCAAGTTGATATAACTCATCAAAAAACTCAAATTAACATAATCAGCCACAAAACCAAAGGCGGTTTTTTCTAGAAAATTGCTCCAAACTCCAACAATTAACAAAATACTGGGCAGGTTATATCTTTCAAAAAAATTCAATGTGTCCAAGCTCCAAGTAATGAAAGCCAAAAGAGAAATGGCAAAAAAATTGTCAAAACTAATACCAAACGGTCTCGTATTTGGAATGTAATAAATGTTGTTAGCCCGCACCAAAAAAGATATAAAAAAGTTAAAAATGATCAAAACGCTGATGGTCAAAAGATAAAAAGATTCTCGCCTGGACAAAGGATGAAAATAAAATTTAGACAATAGATTAGACAGCCACTCTTGGCAAGATTTTAAAGTATTATCGTTTTTGGTATGCATTTTTTGGAGTTTTTTGGTCAATAAAAATTTTAATTTTTGAATAATTTTTGACAGAGAATTACTTAATTTAGTAATTAATTTAGCGATAAAAGGATTAATTTTACAATTGAAAAGGAGTATAAATCTTTTGTGAAAAAGTCTTATTAAACGTTCAGTAATTTACCTGAAATATAAACAAAATATTGTTTTTTGAATCTTTTTAAAGATGGTGAAGTTATTATAATCCATTCGCTTATTTTTGGCAAATAATTTTTCTAATACACGTTTTTGCTTTATTTTCCCAAATTTACTTAAAACGTATCTTTTTACAATCCCAAAAAATTAGTCCAAAGTAAATTTCCTAATTTAGGTTTTAAAACGCTGTGAAAACTAAATAAAAACTGTGAATAATTTAAAAGTTAAAAAGTGATTTTTTGTATTTTAAGTTTTATTAGTTTTTGACAAATTCTCCTTTTTTATTTTTAATTTGGGCTATGTTAGCAATCAATCACGTAACTTTAGCTACTGCTATTACTTTTGGAGCCAGTCTTTATTTTGAGCGACCATTTTTTTTACCGTTTATTTCCTTCGTGGTTTTTGCCGCTCTTTTGCCTGATATAGACCACCCAGGAAGCGAAATTAGCCGAACTTTTCCCTTTGTGAACAAGCTTTTACCACATCGCGGAGTTAGTCATTCCATCGTTGGAAGTGCAGTTTTTGCCGGCATTCTTTATTTTTTGCTAGGTCAAAGCACCATTTTAAGTCTAGTTTTAATTATCGCCGCCTTGATTGGTGTGAGGTATTTACACAAACTTCTTGATAAGCGAGTGGGGCAACTTCGCAATTTTAGCAACGGATTTTTTAGCAACAAACAGGTCAAAATGATGATTTCTTTGATGACTGGGATTTTAAATATCTTTTTGATAATTTTGGTTTTTTTGATTTGGAAAGAACAGTTTCGTCTTGAAATTTTGACACTTTTGGTCGTTGGTTATGTAGCTCACATTGTCGGGGATTTTGTTACCAAAGATGGAGTACCGATTTTCTGGCCTTTTTTTGGGAAGATTGGTTTGAAATTATTTAGGACTGGCAGTAATGTGGAGGTTTTTATAGGGTTTTGTTTATTGGTGGCAAATAGCTATCTGATCTATCTTTTTTGGCAAAAATTTAATTTAAGCAGTCAAGATTACTGGCTTTATTACCTAAACTTACCAGTCAAAGTCAGTCCCTAATTTTGTGATTAGCTTTATTTTTTGGAACCGAAAAGTGATTTTTTATTATACCAAAACCCACATTGGTAATTTTGAAAAACTAAAATCTATACAAGAGTTGGTAAAAATTTGGGTATAAACAAGCCATAAGATGTCATCACGAATGGAACAGGCTAGAGAATTAACTGGTAAAAATCAAATTAAGGGTCATCACGAATGAAATAAAGTGATCTTGTGGTAAAATCTAGTAAAGCTAACTGTGAAGTGTTAAAAGATTGTTTCGCTACACTCTTTTCCCTTTAGGTCTGTTCGCTACGCTCGCTTGGTCTCTTTGTTCCCGCACCCGTTCGTTACACACTCACTCGCAATGACGGGGAAACAAGCCCGCAATGACCTGGAAGATTGCTTTTTGTATCTTGTAATGGCGTGAAAATTACGCAAGTTAGTCTGGACTCGGGTATATTAAAACCCTAAATTTAAATTAATTTTTTAATTATTCAAGGTTTTTTTAAAAGTTTTCTGGGAATCGCCTAAACAAATATTTGATTTTTGTGTACTATTTTTTGTCAAGAAAAATCTGAATTTCTTTCGCAAGAGTTTCTATTTTGACACAGTAATCACCATTTGGGTTATAAATTCGCCATTTAGAGCAATCTGAAACCCCTCTTTTTTGGAATTTTTGATACCATTTACCAAAACCTTCTACCCCTTCTTCCCAAGTCGCAAAGCCAAGATTATTTCCGCTGTCATCCAAACCTATTGAGTAGATATTTTTGAATTGTCCGGGTCTTGTAAGGTTGCCAGCACTGTCAAATCTATCCGTACCAAAGCGGCTTTCACTGCGAGCTAGGGCCAACATATATTTTAGCGGAACATCGTATTTCAAAGCAACGTCTAAATAAACTGCTGGATGCACCGGTGGGGCGTAATTGCGATCTACAGCGTCTTGAGAGCGATAAATTTGGATATATTTTTGGATTTTGTCCACCATTTCTAGGTAGGTCAGCTTGGTTTCGCTTAATTTGGTAGTTTGTTTGATATTTTCAGGGTTTAGCTTGTCTAGATCTGTAAAGCTCGCGATCTCAAAAACTTGGAGGACTGATTTTTTTTTGTCTACCTCTATTGTGGCATCTTTTTCTTTAATATCAGTCAAAAACTCCTCCTTGACTATGGGAATATTAATAAATTTGGAAAACTTTTTTACATTTTCATCTTTACTAAGATCCATCGGTTTGCAATTGCTGGGATCAACCAGATTTACTAGATTTTCCACATCAGTTTTGTCGTCACAAGTTTTGGCTTTGAGCGGGTCAGTTTCCAATAAAAACTCCTCCCCATTAGTCAACCCATCCGCGTCTAAATCTTCATTATAATCTACAAAAGTTTTATTTTTTTCTTTGATCCATTTGGCGTAGCCTTCTTCGTCTAGAATTGGGATTCCTTTTTTGATCGAGCTGGCTGAGCTACTAGATTTTGACGAGCTTTGGCTGTTTTCATTGACCCCAGCAACTGCTGAACGGTTTTGCCTCTGTTGATAACTATTGAAAGTGAAGGTGAAAATTGTGGCTGAAATAAACAGCATTGTAAAAGCTACAATATAGAGTTTTTTGTTGGATTTACGTTGATAAGGGCTTTGGTAGTTTTGATAGGAATGTTTATAATCATCGGACGGATCTTGATTTTGCCACAGAACAAGCTGATTTTTGGCGTTTTTTGGTTTTGGTTTATTTTGGTAGTTTTGAAGTTGACGGTTTTGTGGATAATCCTGATAATCGTAATCATTTTCGTAACTTTGAGTTTCATAATTTTGCTGAAAGCCACCATAATCTTCTTCATAACCTTCATAAAAATCACTGGGTTGACTGTAACTTTTGGTTTTTGTTGGACTATTCTTGGAAAAAGTGTTGTCAAAATTAAAATTTCTATCTGTTTCATTTTTTAGATTTTTTTCATAATTTTTGGGAACATAATCCATTTCGTTGTCATTTGAAAACTGAATTTCTCTGGGCATATTTTGAAAAGCCAAACTAAAGTTATTGTAAGGGTTTGGCACTCCTATATCATAATAAGAATTTGATGAGCCAGCTGGTTGAGCGTTCGCTGAGCTTTTTTTGGCTTGAATACGAACAGCACTTTTTGGTTGCGAATTAACTTGGGGGTTAGATTGAGAATTAGCCGCTGAACCATTTTGAAAGCGGTTTTGAAATCCAGACTGGGAATTGTTTTGTGGGTTAGTATTTTGTAAATTAGTCTGCGAATTACTTGGGGTTCGGTCACTAAAAATAGAAGCGGGATTTTGTTTCAAATTTGACGGAGTATTATTGTAATCTTGACTGGTGTAATCTTGACTGGGAGCACGAAAACCCAAAAAAGACCGAGCGTCCGATTCGTCTTGTTGTCTATAATTTGCCGAGATTTTTTTACCAAATGAATTTTGAGGAATAGCCATATTTGTTTTTGTTAGTTTCAAGTTTTTGACTTGTTTGAAAATATTTTGTGGACTTTTTGTTTTGTAATTAAAAGCAAATTTAGTAATTTTTTAGCTTATAGGATAATTATAGCACAGATTTTTTGACTTGGCAAATTATTTTTTTGGCGAACTGGAATTGACCTAAAACTAGAAAACTTTGAAATAACTTTTGAGCCTGAATTTACCCCACCCAAAAAAAAATCAGTTGGAAATAGCTTGAAAATTATTTAGGCTTTTACTTTTTTGAAATTTATTTAAGGTAAGAAATTTATTTTGTAATCAGAATTTTACCATTTCTTATTTTTCAGTAAAATCAAATAAGCACGTTTTTATGAATTTTTTGAGATGGGTATGATTTTTAGTGATAAATTTAAAGATCGAAATTCGAAGTTATTTTCATAAATGCTATATTTCTCGGTTTGTAGCCGATTTTTTCATAGAATTTTCTAGCTTTTTCGTTTGAATAAAATGCTTCTACTGTAATAATTTCACACCCTTTATTTGTAAGACAATCTTCAATATGTTTCATTAGAATTCTTCCAAAGCCAAAATTTTGATAAGCAGGTTTGATATAAAGCTCCAAAACACTACCGCTAATTTTTATTTTAGTTTCGCTTGTCCATGGAGACTCGGTTTTTTTGACAATCCCAACAACCACTCCAACAACTTTTTGATCCACTTCCAAAAAATAAATCTGACCATGGTTTTGTGAGGCTTGGTCTAATAAATATGGGATATACATATCTTTATAATTTTCTTTCCTTTCAACCAATTTATCAGAATCCATAGGAATAAGAGTGTCTAACAATTCAACTATTAATTCAGCTAAAACTTCTCTTTTTTCATCACTATAAGGAATAATTTTATAATTTGAATTTTTGGAAATGGACATATTTTTTAGTGAAAAGTGAATAGTGAATGTTTTTAATTGTTAGTTTTGATTTGAAGAGTTTTTAAAGTTTGACAAAGTTTTTGATAATTTGGGCAGTTTCTTCTGGTTTTAGATTGGTAATATCCAAAGTTTGGTGATTTTTATTATTAGAATATGGGCTTAATATATCGTATTTTTTCATAGTTTCTTGAACTAAGTTGAAGTCGCGAACTTTTTTATAAGCCATTCTTTCTTCATTTTCAAGCCTTTCTTTCCAAACTTTACGATCGCATAAAAGCTGGATAAAATAAATTTCCGTATCATGTTTTTGAGCAATTTCTACGAGTTTGTCCATAAAAATATCATCATCTTGATAAGCATAAACAAAAGTAAAAATTAAACCCAAAGAATTTTCGGTGGCAAATTCAAAAAAATCAAAACGAATTTTCTCCGTCAAACTGTAATTATCTAGTTTTCCAAAAACAGAATGAACTAAATCACGACTCAAATGATTGTGAAAAAGTGGCAATTGAGTAATTTTATGAAGTTCTTGGGCTACTGTTAGTTTGCCGACACCGGGTGGCCCGTAGATTACTACAATAGGTTTTTTGTCTGAATTTTTGGAAATAGACATATTTTTTAGTGAAAAGTGAGTGATTTAAGTTTAGTAAAAAAGTTATAATTTATCTATATTTTTAATTAATTCAGGAAAAGTTGTTTGATCAAAATGACCTTTGTTTGTAAAAACTATAAACTGACTTTTTGGTAGGTTTTTGTGATAAAATTCACCATCTACAAAGTCGCACTTTTCATCATCTTTGGAGTGATAAATAAAAATATTTTCTGATTGATTTAAAATACCAGACCAATTTGAATCTATTTTAAAATCACCAAAATCTCTGGTTGGTGCTACAAAATGAATTTGTTTTAAGTTTAAATTAAATATTTCTTTGAGGTTAAATTTTGCTAAAAAGTTTTGCAAGAAAATCGTCCCCATAGAATGACTTACTAAAACTAAATCTTTATAACCTTTATACTTTTCTGTAGTAAGGAGTTGCATCACAAACCTTTCTTCTTCTGTATAAACAAAATCTTGACCATTTGGAAAAATTGGACTTAAAACATCAAATCTATTTTTATCTAAAAACTTATCTAAATGTTCTGTCCAAATAGAATTACCTTTATTTGTAGAATATTTGTTTTTAACAATTTCCCTAGTTGCAATACCATCATCATATCTTTGGCCTGTGCTATGTCCACCGTGTATCATTAAAATTAGAGTTTTATTTGAATTTTTGGAAATGGGCATAAAAAATATAATTTTTAAATTTTGAACGATTTTTAATTAAAAAGTTTAATCAATTTTAACAGGATTTTTTTGCCGTTTAAAACAGATATAGTTTGTTATAGGAATAAAAATAAAATATACCGGCACAACACTTACTAGATAAAAAAATAAATTCATTTTAATCAATCCAATTAGCACAATAAGATCAAGCAGAATATTTACAACCAAAATAATAATTGAGTTATT
>JBIIDY010000075.1:0-7869 GCA_044238065.1 Limisphaerales bacterium
ACGAAAGTTTAGGTAAAAAAATCAGGGAAGCAACCAAAGCCAAAATCCCAGTTCAGTTAATTGTTGGGCCAAAGGATATTTCTGTTTGCGAGGTTAGTGTGAGGACACAGGAAGGTGAGGAGAAGGTTGGAGTTGACAAATTGGGGGAATTTATGGGAAAATTTTAATTTAATATTAATTTATATGCAAGAAATATCAACTTTTAATCAAACACCTGATTTCGGGGAAATCTTTACTTTTTTGTTAGATTTGGACACGATAAAACCTATTAAACCTAAATTTTTTACATCGCTTCAAGAAGAAGAAAGTTTTGTAAAAAATACTGCTAAAGAATGTATTAATCAAATTAATCAACAATTTCAAATAAATTTAACAGACCTAGGAAGTTTAAATAGGATAAAAGAGCTGATTAGGTCAAAATTGTATGGAATAGATTATAATTTTAATGCATATCAAGTAGATATTAAAAATACAGGAAAAATAGATGAAATGCGAACGACCAGAGGTAATGTCTATAAGTTGGAATTAACTAAAGAACCGAATTGTTTAATTTTAGTAAAGACTGTAAAAAGAATCTTGGAAGATGATGAGTATACTTCCAAATTTAAAAATATTGACACAAGTGATTACTTTTTGGGAAATATTGAATACAGAGAGCATGTAATAAACAGAGCAAGACAAAGTTTGGGCTACAAACCAAGTCAATCTGCGGAGACAGGAAGGTGAGGAGAAGGTGAAGTTGGATAGTTTAGAAAGTTTTTTAAAACAACTATAAAAATACACCATGCAATTTAACCGCTACGTTTTTGATCTATATTTACAAAGTACTGAAGGAAAAGAAAGTCTTGAGATTTGGACTGATTTTTTGGATTGGCAAAATTGGAAAACTTTGAATTATGAACTTTTGACCAAACAAATTAATTCCAGTTTGTATATTTCTAAAAATACAAAAGATACGCAAGAAGTTTTATCTTTGGTAAAAAAGGAAATGCTAGATCCGCTTTTGACCAATTTACTTCACCCTGAGGATCCAGAAGAAAGTCCCTCTACTTGGGAGAATTGGATTGAAGAGGCGAACAATTTAAACAAGGAAGAACTTTTTGAAGGTGTTAAAAACCTTTGGGAAAATACTTTAGAAGAACTTTTAAATAACGATCAAAGTGATAGAGATGCACCTTTTGAGGTCTATTTTCAATCAATTTATTTGTCAAACTTGTATCCAAGCTTTTTCTTTCCGTATTTTTTTGTTTCCCAATTCAATTTAATAGAAAATCTGTTCAAAGAATTTAATTTGGCTTTACCAGAATTGCCCAAAGCCCGTGACTACAAAGCTCGTTTGAATTATTATTTTGAACTTTGTGATATTTTGTATTATTTTAGGCAAGAATACCAAATGAATCCAACAGAATTTTTAGCTTTTTTGTATGGTTTTGCGGGTAATTTTATCAAAGAAAAACTGGAGACGGACGAAAAACCTCTTAGAGTTTGGATAACTGGAGGAAATAAGGAAGATTATAAACAAATTATAAACAGTACCGATCAATCTAACTTATTAAATCACTGGACTGGAAATCTGGAAGCTAAAAAATCTGACTTGCAATTGATTTATTTTAGGACTCCTTATAGTGGCATTGGAGCGGTCTCAACTTGCCTTTCTAGCGGTTATTTTGACCCATTTGATTATTACGAAAAGAGAGTGGTTACTGCAAAAATTAAAACATTTCAGTTTGTAACTTTAGATGAGCTAAAAGAAAATGAAATATGGAAAAATAAATCGCTTGTCAAAGGAAATATGCAGGGAGTAAAAGGTCAGAGTGTAACTTTTGAAGAATACCAAGAACTCAGGCATCTTTTGGTTCAAAAAGGTGAAAACAAGGTGATTTTACCAGAATTAGAAAGTGTGGTCATTGAGACCAATTTGGATTTGCAAAACGAGCGAGATGTAGAAATTGAACTTTTGGAGCCACTTCTTAAAAAACTTGGATTTAAAGAAGAAAACTGGGTTAGGCAGCTATCTGTGCGAATGGGGCGGGGCGAGCGAAATTATCCTGATTATGCCTTGTTTGTGGATAATAAAAAGAAACACGAGGAAACTGCCAAATTTTTGTGGGAAGCCAAACTTAGAATCCGCAATCAAAAAGAACTTAGAGATGCTTTTTTACAAGCCAAAAGTTACGCCAGAAGATTGGACAGTTTGGTTTTTGGAATTTGCTCAGTGGAAGGGATTTGGATAAGTACACTTAGAGATAAATTTGAATTTGAAAAACTACAATTTCTAAAATGGACTGATTTGAAAGAAAACCAAAACTTGCAAAAAATAAAAAGGTTATTTCAGTAAAACTACATAAACATTTCCAAAAGCTACCCCAAAAGTTCAACCGTTGCTGTCAGGCAGTTGATAACTTCCAAAAGGTGTTTGATTTCGGGCAGAGTGAGTTCTATGTTTTCCTTGCGAGATTTGAGAAATTTGTCAAGGACTTGGTAGCCGCCGATCCGATATTCCCAGACTTTTTGTGAAACGGAGGCAAAATAACTGGTTGCGTTTATCCATAATTTCTGTTCATTCGGGTCAAATTTGATTTTGCTAATTGAGAGATTGCCGCCAAAAAACTTGGTAGAATTTTGAGTTTGAATTTGAATTTTTTTGAAATAATTGGTGGAAGTGGCGTCTAGTGGATTTTGCCCGAGAAGGTGGAGATTGACAAGGTTTTGCCCGAGTTGGATTAAACCCCCAAGCTTTACAGCTTGACCCCTTAAAAATGGGTATTGGTGAAGTTCCAGTTTTTCTAATTGCTCGGGAGTGGGAATTTTGGGAAAGTCAATTTTGAGTTGTTCGTGGTATTTGCTGCGGTAATTGGGCAGGTGTAAAACGGCGTAAATGTAATAAAACAAATCTAAATCGTCTGTAAATCCAAATTTTTCTACAATTCCAGACTTAAAATTAGAAACTCGCTCTAAATTCCCCTCTTGAGTGTAGCTTGCGAGCGTGGGAGGCACGACCAGAGGGGTGTGAACGAAGTGAGCGGGGTGGATTTTGTCACTTCCTTCCTTCACCAAACCCTGAATTTTTTCATACCGAAAAAGCGGAAAAGTGTAGTTTTGATCAGAAATAAAATGACGTTCTTGAATGTCTTTACTCACAAAAACATGCTTAAATTCGGCACCTTTAAATTGCCTTGTCAAAACAATTCCCAAATTTGGCTGAAAAAAGTGTTGACTAATTTTTGGACTTGGCGTTCCAACCATTCCCCTACTTTGCCCAGAATACCAAATAAATCTTAAATCAAAAGGTCGGTAATTTATTTTTTTAATCAAATTTTCATCATCTAAATTTTTACAAACATCATTTTTGGCATTTTGAACTTTCCAATCCCGACTATCTTTGTCCGCCCCACTTTTGGCATATTTTTCCCTAATTTTTTCAACTGACAAATTTCTAAAATCGTCAACCACTTTTTGACTTTGTTCTCTGGTAAAATGGATATTTATTTTATCTCTTTCCGTTGTAACGCCACTTCCGAAATCCTCAAAAATGTCTTTGACACTGACAAACTCATCGTATTCCTCACTTTTTGAAAAATCCTTTGGCACAAAAAAGTAGTAATTATCTTTGGGCGTCAGCTCCTGCCAATCCAAATTTTGGTATTCCATTTTTTCCAGCATTTCCAACTTTTGCTCCTTTTTGAGACCAATCAACTCCGTATAAAAAACCTTGCCCAGCTCCGATTCCTCCTTTAAAATTCCCTCAACTTTGGCGATCAAATCTGGCGTCTGTAAATCCAAACCAAATTCGTTCAAAAGCTGGATTTCGTTGGTGGTTAGGTTGTTAGTTTGGGGCATAAAATAAGTGTTTAAGTTGTTATTAAGTGCTTACAGTCTTTTTTTAGCTTGAAATAGATATTTTTGATTTTTTATTTGGTGAAGTTTGGTTAAATTTTGCTGTTTTTAGTGCTAATATAGTTATTAAAGTGCTATAGTTTTTTTTAAAATGTATAAACCATATTTTACTTTTGATAATAATTTCTTTTTAGCCATTTTTGGAATGATAAATCTCAAAGTGCTGTAATTAGTTTTATACTTATCAAAAACATTTGTCAAGGTTTTAGTTTTTGGTATCATAAAAAAATTACTTGACAGCATTTCAAAAGTTGTTTAGTTTTTTGCTGTAGTTGCTAGGGCTACAACTTTACATTTAAAATCTAACTTATGTCACTTTTTCGCTTATACTGCGGTAGAAATATTCCCGCTTCAACTCAAACAGTTTCCGATAGACAAATCTTTGACTTCGTAAGAAATCAGCCATTTTTTGAAGGTTTAACTTATTTTAACGCCTTTGGAATGTGGAAAACAGATTTAGAAAAAACACTTATAATTGAGGTTATAACTGATGATTTTAACAAAGTTGTCCAGTTAGCCACAATGTATAAGGAAATGTTTTTGCAGGAAAGTGTTTTAATTACTCAAAGCCAAGACAAAGTTAATTTTATCTAATTTTTAAAAGGGAGTTCTAGCCTCCCAAACTACAAAAACCACTATTATGTCCACTAAAAACTTTCTGCTCACAAACAACGGTATTCAAGAAATCACAACCCAAAACGGTCAAGTTCTTAACCAAAACGGGCAAGTAATACCAGAAGAAACTACAAAAGGTTTTAACAGTATTTTGAGAAATAAAAACAAATCTATTTTATATAGCCCAAGTCTTTTGGCAGATTTAACAGACACGCCACCTCATTTTTGGAGATACGCAAAACCTGAAATTAAAGAAAAAATCAAAAACACTGTTTTGAAATCTTTACAACCAATAATTGAGGAATTACAGGAAATTAGACTGGAAATACTTAAAGACACTTTTGCTAAAAGAAGCCGTAGAGCATTGAATGCTAAGGTAAAATTAAAATCTGAGAATAGCTGAATTTAAAACTTGTCAAGGTTATTCCTCAATTAGCTAAAATCTTTTTGATTTTGAGTTGCTTGGATTTTTCCTGGTCATAAATTATTTTTAGTTTTTTAAGTTAGGTGTTTTTTAGTTTGTTTAAAATTTCTTCCAAAGCCATTTTTTTGGACATAGTTAGCTTGTTAGTTTGGGTTTTCTTTTGCTTATTCTTGATAAAAAATGTGATACAAACCGGTTGTTTGATGGCAAAGATATTCTCACCTTTATTGCCATTTTGGTCTTTTTCGTTCATATCACCATGTAGATTGACAATTCTCACTTCGTCAAAATCCTTGAGAATTTGGTAACGCATTTTGCGGTGCGTCGGGCCAGATAGAAAGCTGTTGTTGGTAATAAAAGCCACAATTCCTTGCCCAGCTTGTTTAATTTTCCAAAAGGCAAAACCCAGAGATTTGATGTAATCGTCGTCCAAATTGGTCTTGGTTTCCGTGCCAAACTGCTCACCTTCCGTCGTAAATTTAAAATTTTCAATCAGTTCACCCGCAAAAGTCAGATCTTTACCAATTTTGCTTGGATTTTGAGATTTGGCGTTATAGGGAGGATTGCCCAGAACTACCCAAACTTTTTGCTCTTGTTTGATTCGCTGGGCTTCGGTACTTTCGGCTGGAATTGACGGAAAATAATTAAAAACATCGTCAGCCACTTGAATTTTTGGATCCAAAAAAGTATTGGTCAAAAAAATTTTGAAGCGAGAATTACGTGGAATTATCAAGTTTTCTTGGGCAAGTTTGAGAGTGAGTTTGAGGTGAGCGATCGTGTAAGGCCCTGCCATAATTTCAAAAGCGTATAAATTCTTGAGAATGTGAGTGTCCACAATGTTTTGCATTTCTTGGCGAATTAGCTCTGGATTATCAAAACTGGTTTGAATTTCCTCCTTTTTGGCATTCAAAATAAAATCAATCTGGGAAAGCAGAAAAGTCGCTGTGCCAGTGAACGGGTCAAGGGTAGTCACGGTTTTGTCAGCCAAGCCGTCAGTTTGAAAATGAGTTTGAAGCAAAAAATTGACACTTTTGACGATAAAATCCACCGCAGGTTTGGGCGTATAAAAAGCCCCACGGTCAACCTTGATTTGCTTGTCATAATTCTCAAGAAATGGCTCGTAAAAATAAATCAACGGATCGCCAAACTCGTTATTTTGTAATTCACTTTGAATACGGTCAAAATCAGAGCGTTTCAAATTTTCTACAATATCATCAATGGCAAGTCGCAGGCTACTATTAGTTTCCTCCAAGTCTGGAATTTTGAAAATCACTTCAAACAAATCTTTGAGAATTGGGATATTTTTGGGGATAAATTTTTGGATATTGTCAATTTCAAACTGACTTCTGGAATTTTGCGGAGCTTGGAGATAAGCTGTAAAAAGCGAATAAGTCAAAGTTTCGGCAAGAAGCGATTCAAACTCTCTTTCGTGACTTTCTACGCCTTGCGACTCCAAAAGTAAGGTTTTGTTGAGATCGTTTTTGAGATTTTGAAAAATTTTATTGTCCAGATTTTGCCTGAGAGTTTCCCTGAGATTTCTAGTTTTGCGACCCAAGACAAACGCCAAATCACCAGCCGTTTTAATCTGTTTGAGCATTCTATATTCAAAGAACTTGGACAAAAATTGCCTGCCAAATTCAACGATCAAACTATCACTTTGCATTCTTGTAATATCAAAATCCAGCTCCAAAATTAGTTGACTTTTGCCGCTACTATCCCATTGCCACAATTGCCACTGTTGTAAATTGGTAAAAATTAGATTTTCCAGATTTTCTTTGTATTTGCCAAACTGGTTTTTGTGATTAGGGTTTGTGAGAGGATCGCCTGGCAATTTGACTTCAACCCAACCGATATTATAAAAAGAGCTTTGAGATTTGAACTGAAAAGTCAGGTCTGGAAAAGACTTAATTTTGCTTTTTTCCACACTGCCCTTGCCAAAACTCATCTCGGGGATAATTTGAAAACTGCCTTTTGGTTTTTGAAACTCGGTTATCAAGATGTCCGCAAAAAAACTGTCCAAAGCCGAATACAAACTCCGCTCGTTACTACCCAAATCTTGTAAAATACTGATTAAATTCCCCAACATAAAAAATAAATTTATAACTTCCAAACAAAAACTTCAAACTAAAACAGTTTCAAAAACAGCTTGTAAATTTCAAAGTGCCTGTATTTCAAGACAAAAGCCTTTTCCTGTCAATTATTTCCCCAAAGCCCGACAACAAAACTGCCAAAAACCTTGTCAAAATTGTCAAAATAGTATTTAAATTTTCAAGATCAATTTAGCTTTGAGGGTTTTTTACTTCCAACTTTCTTGGGCAAAAACTGGTATTTTCCGTTTAGAATTTTGATGTGTAGGGCGAATTTTTCAAATTATAAATCCAATTAAGAATAAGGTGATTTGTCAATCAATTCTACAAAAAGCCCTAATTTCTCAATTTCTGAAATAATTTCTGTAGATAATTCTTTTGTTGAGCCAATATAAATGTAATAATCGTAACCAAAATGAATGAATAATTTGTGTGGACTCATGATTTTACACCACAATTCTTCTCGCAAACATTTTGTAGCTATTTCAATGATCTTATCTGCATTATTACTTTCTTTTGGAACTTGGAAACTTGTGTTATTTTCTACATTTTTAAAAATAAAATTTGTAGCTTTATTTAATTTTAAAACTTTTTTAATTGCTTCCAAATATGCATTTTCTATTTCTAAGTATTTTTCTAAACTTAAATTATATTTAGGATTGTCAATATCTGAAAAACTTGTCCATTCATCCAAAATATAGTGACCATTTGAGTTACGATAAGTTGGATTATATAGCCAATCCCTATTAAACCTTTACAAAAAGTAAAATATTTTCTACAGTTTAAATATGTCTCGCTATAGCAACGATTTGAGGTTAAAAGTCATTACTTTTTTCAAACAAAATA
>JBIIDY010000076.1:0-7806 GCA_044238065.1 Limisphaerales bacterium
TTAGCGGAATTTGTAGATATAGACTGAATAAAATAGCTAAAAGATTTAATTTAATTTGTGGAATTTGTAACCTAAAAAATGTTTAACGCAAGAGGTCTATTATAAATTTAAAAATATGTTTAATTTTATCCTAAAAAATCCCAAGAATAAACACCGATTTATAATTTGTTTTTTGAAAAAATTTGAAATTAACGTTTCAATTAAAAAAAACTATAGCACAAAAAAATGAATTTGGCAAGTCCGCAAGATATTATGGTTTTATCTCTATTTTTGGCACTTTTATGATTAAGGAAAATATCCAAAACTCCAGAAATATTATTCTGTTCAGGAATTAAATCAGTCATAAATTTAATACAAAATTATTTATCCTGCCTAATAAATTTAAGGTTGTTTTTATAAATTTTGCTAAACAGGAATTGGGTCTCAGTTATTTTCGCCGAGAAAAAAGCAATCAAAACCCGCCTTACAATTTGACTAAAATGAAAAAGCTGTTTTAGTTATAAATATCAAGCAACCAAAATCGGTTTTAGCCATTTTATTTGATAATTTTAACTTTTTGACAAAATCTATGACAAGCCTTGCATCTACCAAACCAAACCAAACAGCCGCAAACAAAAAATTTAAGAAAAATATCATTATTGGCATTCAAGGCGGAGCTGGTAGTTTTAACGAAATAACTCTTTTGGAAAATCTGGAAGAAATCAAAAAAATCATCGCCAGAAAAAAAAATAACCCTGAAAACATCGATTTTGACCTAGAAATTGACTACTGTTTTACCACTCAAAAGGTTTTGGAAAGTCTAAACAGCGGAGAAATTGACTTTGGACTTTTTGCGTTTGTCAACAGTCTTGGTGGAATTGTCGCCGAAACAGCTAGTGTTCTTGGCAAATATCCTTTTGAAGTTCTTGATAATTACAAAACTCAAATTAGTCACACTTTGATGAAAAGATCCGACCAGCACCTCTCTCAAGTTAACCAAATTATGGCTCACGATCAGGTTTTTAGGCAATGTGCCAATCAGCTTCGTCGTAAATATCCACACCTCAAACAAATCAGTGGCACGGGAGACTTGACAGATAACGGCTCGATCGCTCTGGCTCTCAGTGAAGGAAAGCTTGCTAACACCGCTATTTTGATGAGTGAGCAGATGGTGGAGATTTACGGCTTTGATATTATAGAAGAATCTTTGGAGGACAGACCTGATAATTACACCACTTTTTTGCTCGTTGGCGAATGGAAAACTGATTAATTTTTTCAGCTAGTTTGATCATTTTATATTTAAAAATTTATTAAAACAAACCCAGATCTTTAATTTCATTTAATTTTTTACACAAACCAGAAATAGAGTTGCGGCGATTTTTATTTAGAAAAAAGACACAATTTCAAGAACTTTTAGCAACAGAAAGCAAAAAAGTGGTTTAGGATAGTTTGGAAAAAGTGAGATTTTTCGCGAAATTATTTTTGATGAGGAACTGGCAAAAAAAATTAGGCTAAATTACGGATTTTAAACTTGAGAAATATGTCTAGTGTTTTTTCAAGAAAATTAAATTATTCGGCGAGAAATTTGTAATCAAAATCAGCCTAAAATGTGGAAAAATTGTTGGAGAAAAGATTTGGGAAAAAGAAAATTGACATTTTTAAAAAAAGTGTTTATAAATTTTCGTATTAGAATTTTTTTCTTATAAACCGATTTTTTTAGCTATTTTTTAATAAAATTGACAAAAACATAATTTTCAGTTAGGTAATTTATGACCACAATTTAAACGAAAAATGAAACGAAATCATCCAATTTTAACAATATATTTGAATGGTTAATTGATTTGAAATTTTTCAATAACAATCTTTCTATATTTAAAACTTGCCAACACCTTTCTAGATTATCAAGTATAACTTATTAAGTATTAAAATTAAACTACCCAATTTTTACAACACAGTTTTTACGGTCAAACCGATTATGCTACCCAAAAATCTCAAATCTGACTACCCCATTCGTGCTGATAATTACCAAAGCAATCCAAGCAAAATTACTCCAGCTGCTAAAATTAAAGTTATAGGTGTTGGTGGTGGTGGCTGTAACGCCGTTCGTCGTATGATCGAAATTGGACTAGAAGGAGTAGAGTTTTGGGTTATGAATACTGATTTGCAGGCCCTCAAACAAATCCACGCTGACGGTATAATTCAGCTGGGTGCGAGTGTTACCCGAGGCTTGGGAGCGGGGATGAGTCCCGAGGTTGGCAGACAAAGTGCCGAGGAAAGTTTGTCCGAAATAGAGGCTGCTTTGATTGGAGCTGATATGGTCTTTATTACCTGTGGAATGGGGGGTGGAACTGGAACTGGCTCTGGGCCCGTCGTTGCCGAGGTAGCCAAAAGATTGGGAATTTTGACCGTGGGAGTTGTTACCAAGCCATTTGGTTTTGAAGGGGCAAAAAGGAAGCAGTTGGCAGAGGAAGGAATAGAAAGGCTCAAAGCTAACGCCGATGCGGTAATCATTGTCCCGAACGAGAGACTTTTACAGATTATTGACAAGCGAACCAGTGTCTACGAGGCTTTCAAAATTTCTGACGATGTTTTGCGTCAAGCTGTCCAAGGAATTTCTGATATTATCAATATACCGGGGGAGGTCAATGTGGATTTTGCTGATGTTAGGGCGATTATGAGTAATGCTGGAACTGCTTTGATGGGTATGGGTAAAGCTAGTGGAACCGGTGATGACACGGCTAGACAAGCTGCTTTGATGGCGATTGATTCTCCACTACTAGAATTGAGCATTGATGGGGCGAGAGGTGTTTTGTTTAATGTCCAAGGGGGTAAAAACTTATCTTTGATCGCTTTGTCAGAGGCGGCGGAAGTTATCCGTGAGCATGTTGATCCTGATGCTAAAATTATTTTTGGAACCAGTGTTGACCCAACTTTACAAGATGAAGTTCGCATCACCGTGGTGGCTACCGGCTTTACCAAAGAAAAAGATGACAAACCTGTCACGAGCTATTCCAATTACCAAAACCGTAATAGTTACGAAAGGCCAGCGGAAAGATCATCCGTATCTTACACTGCTCCAAGATTCAAAGAAGAAAGCTATTCTCAGACTCAAGTCCCAAAACCAGCTCAAGCTCCAACCAAACCCTACAATGAAGACGAGCTTGATATTCCCGCTTTTTTGCGAAATAGACTCAAAGATAGTAAAGATTTCTAAAGTTAAAATCTAATAAAACTTAAATAAATCTTGTTTTTTGAATTTTGATTGCTATTTTGGACCATTACTTTTTACTTGAAATTATTTTGAAATTTTAGAGTTTAGATTTTTGAAAATTAGCTAAAGATAGAAAAAATCTCTAATTTAAACTTTTTTTACAAACCAAATAAAAAATTCCCTTATGAAAAGGGGTGTCGGTAATGTTATTTTGGTGTGATAAAATACAGTTGATTATGGATTTGATACAAGTTTACCATCTTTCTTTAATTGTGTCCTTATGCCACGCTCGATAAGCAGCTCACCTATAGAACCATAAAAATCATATAAACGTGGTATCTTAGTAGCACCTATCTTTTCTAATATTTTTTGATACTCATCTAAAACTTCTTTTGGACGTCGTAATCGTTGGTAATCGCTTTCTTTTGTCATCTGTTCCATATAAGAACCTTCAGTACTTATAGCATACACCGCAACTTTACATGGATAGAAAGAATATTCTTCACCATTTTTATCAGATATTTTTATCATTTCATAATTATCTGTTTCAATTACAGTTCCATAATCTACATCAAACCTAGCTGGAGAACCATCGATTAGTCTTAAAAATAAGGTATTACCTTCAATATAAGCCCCCAAACCACAGGTTGTTCAATAATTTCTTTTACTATTTGAAGACTTATTTTACGACCATAATATTCCTTTCTCATTTTATAATAAAAACTATAATCGTTACAAAGAACTGGCACAAATCCTTCGGGTAGGGTTTTTATTTTTTTGAGGTGTTTCCATAAAAAGTGGGGAAATAGTGAAAAGTAAGGTAAAAAAATATACCTAATATTTACCCTATAGCACAAAAAAATTGTCTGGTCAAGGGCTTTTATTTTCAGGTTTTTGCAAGAAATTTGAGTTCAAAACTGGTCGTAAGTCGTATAAAATACGAAATTAATTTTTGGAAATAAGTATGCAAATAATTAAGGACAGTTAGAAGATTTTAATGTATTTGAAAAATTTATAAGTGGAAAGTTGTGAGTTTTTCATGTATTTGATTTTAGCCAAAACCGTTTTCCAAAGTGAGCTGGACAAGCCGCCTTGCCTCCACCGCAAACTCCATCGGTAAAAGTGCCAAAACATCATTACAAAAGCCACTAACTACTAGATTTTTCACCTGTTCCAAATCCAGCCCGCGTGATTGTAGATATTGGTTAATTTCCAAACTAATTTGCCCCGTAGTCGCCTCGTGTTCTGTAGTATTTTGGTTATTTTGATTTATAACCGTTGGGAAAGTGTGAGTTTGGGCAGTATTTTCTCCAAACTTTGTAGCGAATAAAATCCGTAAATCGTTTTCCAGTTTGGCTTTATTTTTTTGCTGATTATTTTCTTGACACAGAGTTGCCTTAATTTGGTCTTCTAGTTGGTAAAATTTGATAATTTGTCTCTCTCTTAAAGTTAATTTTTTTTGCCAGTTTTTGTTATTTGAATTGACTGCCATAGTTTCGTATGAGTTTTGCTCTTGACTTTTCAAATGTTAAATTTTTTCTTTTCTGGAATTTTATTTTTAATCTGTTTTTGGCATAGTTTGATCTTGATAAATTTGAATTTTAACTTGATTTGTAGCTACAAAGTTCATAATTTTTTGCCAAATTTGCCAGCTTTGAGAAATTTTTTCAGGACTTACAAAGTGTTGTTTTTCATCGTTCAAAAGCAGTTCAAAAAGGTTGGTTTGATCAAGTTTTGGATTGGATAAATCAGCTAAAAACTTAGTTTGCCTATTTACTTGTTTGTCAAAATTATCAATACTTTCGGTTGATTGTTCGGACAAGAGTGTCAAATTTTGCTGCGGGTGGATATTCCAAATCATCTTTTTGCTTTTAATCTTGGCTTTTCCATTTTCTAGGGTATTTTCTGCTTCGCTAACTGTCAAATCTATTTCGGTAATTTTGGTTGGCAGGTTTTTGCCAGATTCCATAATAATTTCCGCTCCGTCAATGTTCAGTTTAATTTTGAAAAAAGTTTCGGTGGTAGAGTCTTCAAGTCCTGCTTCGTCGCAATAAGTGGCGTATTGTCCCAAAAAAACTTGCTCAATTTTCACCTTATCCAAATTTTCTAAACTTGACAAAATAGCTGATAAATTCGCAGTTTCTAGTGTGAGTGTCAAAAGCGAAAATAAATGTGGCCACATATCTTTGAATGCCCCTGTGGAATCAAAGTAGCCTGCACGCCCTGCCAAATCAACCTTTTCCAAGATTTTGATGTGAATTTTAATTTTTGGAATTACTGATTTTTCCAGTTGGTTTGGAATAGGGTTTGAAAGTGATTGTGAAACTTTGTTCGTGCTTGGATCTGAATTAACTTGATTTAAAGCTTCAATAGATTGCTCGCTTGGTAATTCTTTTGCTAAATTTTTGGAATTATCTTGAAACTCTTGAAAAAAATGTTGGATTTGTTCTTTTTGATCTTGGTTTAAAAGTGTGGAATTTTTGAATAAATAGTGGTCGCAAAAATGAATTTGAGAGTGCAAATTACAGGCGTGAACCAAATTTAACATCAGCCTTGCCTCTTGAGGATCTCTACCAAAAGGTTTTTCCACAATTACATCAATTGGATTTTGAGAAAATGGGCAAGCGTTCTGGAGAAATTTGATAAAAGTACTCGGTGGAACTGCCAAATAAACCACTAATCTTTCATCTTTTTTGAGGCCAGAAATCGTTTCAAACAAAACTGTGCCATCTTCATATCCTCCCTGTATAAAAGAGATCTTGGTTAAATTATGTTCATTTTCTGAGATTTTCAAAGTGTTTGTGTCAATTCCAGAATTCAAAGCATTTTCAACCTCTTCAAGTTTGGGCAAACTTCGGGAATAACCAATGAGCTCAATTGAGGTTTTATCTTGATTAAGCTGGGCAAACTGGGCAAGTCCGGGCAAAATTTTGATTTTAGCGAGATTTCCAGTAATTCCAAAAAGTAAAAATTTCCAGTGCATAAGGTTGAAATTGAGTTTGTAAAAAGTTTGTAAGAAATTGTAACCAAAAAACGTTGTTTTTATTTTTTAATTACATTATCTACAATATGTCAAATAAATCTAGCCAACCACAACTTCCACACTGTCCTCGCCTTCTAGTCCGTCGTTGTCAATCGCTCTGCCGATGATTTTGTATTTACCGTGTTTGAGTTCTTGTTCAATTTGCCCGGTTTTGTTGAGGGAATCGGATAGAATTTGCTCCATATTTCCAGATACCCCCAAACCTTCGGTTTGACCCCTTGAAAGGGGTGCTTTTTTATTTGTAATTTCCTGCCAAATTTCAAAACTATAAAATTCAATTTGCGAGCCAACTTCGGCGGTAGCTTTAATGATAAAGCGATAATTCTGTTTTTGCTCTCCCCCTTTCAAGGGGGCTGGGGGGTATAACAATTCCACCACCAGCTTGACATTCGGTTTTTTGGCCATTGGGACGAGGCTGTCAATCGTAATCAGCTCCAAAATAATCCCATCTTCGTTTTTGAATTTGGCAACTTCCGAAAAAGCTCCCTTTCCAAATGAGAAAGCCAAAATTTTGCCTGCCACTTCGCCATTTTTAACCCGCTGGTCAAAGAGTTTGCGATCAAAACTGCGAGCGTCCGTGATGAATTGCCGCACCACCACGCCACCAACCGCATCACTTCGCTTGACCTGAATTGGCACATTGTCCTTGGTTCGCCCGTCAAAACCGCCGTCGCCTCGCTGTTTGGTGTTGGCAACTCCGCCGATGTAGGGAGCGATAAAATGCTCAAATTTGAACGGATCCATCTGCCGAATCTGGTCATAATCGTATTTGTGAAGACGGACTTCAAACGGCTCGCTGAATAGATTTTTTTGCCTGTTTAGTCTAAATTCGCTAACCTTGATAGCTTGGACACTTTGGTCAATGCCGATCCACTTTCGCCCCAGCCTGTCCGCCACCGCTACGGTCGTGCCACCACCCACAAAACAATCCAAAACCACATCGCCTTCGTTGGAACTTGCCTTGATAATCCGCTCCAAAAGTGCTTCAGGTTTTTGCGTTGGATAGCCGATTCGTTCTTTGGCTTGGGAACCTACATTTGAAATATCAGTCCAAATATCACCCGTTAAATTACCTTTGGTATTTTCTAAATATCTTTTAAAACTAGGAACTCCATTTTTACTAATCGCAATCAATTCATTTTCAAAAAGCAAGTCAAGTTTTTCAAATGTTGTCATCTTTTTAATTTGATCTTCGGTTGCATATTTTTTAACAGCTTCGCGAGGAATTGCCCAATGTCTATTTCTTTCTGAAGGGTTATAATTTTTCCAAGGAATATCATTTGTATTTGTACCTGCTCCTGTTAAATCGCTAAGTCTATATTTTCCTTTCTCATCTTCATAACGATAAAAACTGGTTTGATATTTGTCATTTAATTCAGTGTAAGTAGGATTATAAGTACAAGTTTTAGATTTGGAATAATAAAAAATCTTATCACTCAAGTTTGGCATTTTTTTCTTAGCATCATTGTGAGCATTTGTTCTTTGCCAAGTTATTTCATTCCTAAAATTCCCTTCGCCAAAGATTTTATCCAAAATATAAACCCGAATGTAGGCGTCCGCATGCCAGTCGCAG
>JBIIDY010000077.1:0-7748 GCA_044238065.1 Limisphaerales bacterium
AAGTTGGGTTTTGGAAATTGATAAAATTTTGAGTTTAGAAAATCCTGAAAAACTTGAAAAAGGTTTAGAAATGCTTATGGAAAGTGGGGTTTTTGGAGTGATAATTCCAGAATTAATTTTGCAAAAAAACTATAATCAAAACTCACCGTATCACAATTTTGACTTGTGGACGCATACCAAAAAAGTGGTTTGCAACGTGCCTTTTGAGGATCTGGATTTAAAATGGACGGCTCTTTTGCACGATATTGCCAAGCCTTTTGTGCGAACAGAAAATAAAAATGGAAATTCAAATTATATCAATCACGATATTTTGGGTAGCCAAATGTCTTTGAAAGTTAGCTCATATTTAAAATTTAGCAACCTTAGAAAAGACTTTATTTTTGAAAATATTCTAAATCATTTACAGTCAGAATCTAAACTGAAAATTTATGATGATTTGGGTAAAAAATAAACGAACCGTTGACTAAAAGATAGATAAAATTTAGCTTGATAACTAGTAAAAATATCATCCAATCTTAAATTACACCACAATTTCATACTCAAATCAACCATTTCTTCAGTTTGACTGACGACCTTGACTCTATCTGGTCATTCTGGCTAAATTATGTCTTGTGTTACTATTGTCTTGTTCAATTGCGATGGTGTATTTTTTCCCTATTATATGCCTTTCTTTTGGTAGAACTTTGTTAAAGGCTTCCCAGTCATCAGTGTAAAAAGTGCAGTTTAAATGCTTCAATTTTTCATAAAGTTTTCTGACTGTTTTACTGTGGTGACCACCTGTAACCCAAGCAATTGTTCGCTTTGAATGGCGATCCAAGGCTTTGAGTATCCACTTTTTTTTGATTTTTTTTAAAAAATAGGAGCATTTCGTCTATTTCTATTTCTTGAATTTTTGAATCAATTTCAGGGTTTTTTAACAAATTTGAAGTAAAAATTAATTATGGAGACTGAGATTTGACAATTTGATTTATTTTAGATAATTTACTACTTATTTTTAACTTTAATATCTTTTCTATGCTCCGAAACGATCTTCATTTTGACACAATTATTTTTAAACCTATGATTAATATTTTATATGAAAACTTTAAACCTGGGCATTTTAGCCCATGTAGATGCTGGCAAAACCAGCTTGAGCGAACGTCTTTTATTTGAAAATTGTCTTATTCAAACACTTGGTAGCGTAGATAAAGGTAACACACAAACTGATTCTTTGACTTTAGAGAAAGAAAGAGGAATTACAATTCAATCTGCTGTAGTTAGTTTTAATTTAAAAAATTTAAAAATTAACCTTATTGACACACCCGGACATGCAGACTTTGTGGCGGAAGTAGAAAGGACTTTAAATATTTTAGATGCAGTGATTTTGGTGATTTCAGCGGTGGAAGGAATCCAATCTCAAACTAGAATTTTAACCCAAGTTTTAAAAAAACTCAAAATTCCGACTCTTATTTTTATCAACAAAATTGATCGAGTTGGTGCCAAAAATAGCGAATTAATTGCTGAAATTCAAGCCAAGCTTTTTCCTAAAATAATCACTTTAAATAAAGTAAATAATATTGGCACGCTTGTAGCTAAAACTATCTTTTTACCGATACAAACAAATCTTGATAAATTAAAAAAGGAAATTGGTAAAATGGAAAGTTGTCCACTGATCTTTGGATCTAGCATAACTGGAGCTGGAATTTCAGAGCTAATCTCTACTTTAGACAACTATTTTGAGCCAATTGAGGAAAAATATAATTTACCATTAGCTGGAGTTGTTTTTAAGATTGAAATTAACTCTAAAGGTCAAAAAACTACCTATATCAGACTTTTTCAAGGAGAGTTAAAAACTCGCCAAACAATTTCCGTTATTCGCATAGATCAAAACGGAGAGCAAACCAACTTTGTTGGTAAAATTACCAAAATGCAAGGCTTTGAAAATGGTAAAGTCTTAGAAACTAAAACAGTTAAAGCTCCTGAAATTGTCAAAATTTGGGGCTTAGATTTACAAATTGGCGACTGGCTGGGAGAAAGCTTGGAAAAAAAAGCTGATCATTTTACTAAACCAAATTTGGAAGTGGTAATTAGAAATAAAAATCCAGTGGAAACTTTCAAGCTACACACAGCTTTGAGTAAATTAAGCCTTCAAGACCCGTTAATTTCTTTTCAACAAAAACAACAAAACACTTTCTCACTCAAATTATACGGCGAGGTTCAGCAGGAGATTATTCAAGCATTTTTACTGCAAGATTATGGTTTGGAAGTTATTTTTGAAAAAATTCAGGTAATTTGTATAGAAAAAGTGGTTGGAATAGGCACGTCTTTTGCTGATAAAATGGATAAAGACAACTTCTTTGAAGCAACTATCGGCCTCAAAATTAGTCCGAATTTGACTGATAACGGAGTTATTTTTGACATTGGTATTGGGCGAGGACATTTGCCAGTTGCTTTTCAAAAAGCTATTGAAGAGACAGTTTATAAAACTCTTGAGCAAGGTTTGTACGGCTGGTCTATAACCGATTGTTTGGTAGAAATTACGACCGCTGGCTATTGGGATGCCACTAGTGACGGAGGTGATTTTCGTGGACTAACTCCAATTTTATTACAAAAAGCCCTCAAACAAGCTGGAACTGAAGTTTATGAGCCAGTTAATTATTTTGAACTGGAGTTTTTAACTACAAATTTAAACCCAATTCTGTCTGTTTTGACAAAAATAGGAGCTAAAATTGATTCTATAGTTGAGAACTTGGATAATATGACAATTACAGGGACAATTTCAGTCCGTCAAACTTTTGATTTGGAGAAACAAATACCTGCTTTAACTAGTGGAAAAGGTTTATTTTTGACTAAATTTTCAGGGTATCAAAAAGTGTTAAATACTACTAAAATGTAGCTATTCATATTTTAAACTAACCTTTGCTCGGTTTTATTCTAGCTTTTTAATTTTAGCAAATCATCGAAACAGACCTTTTGTGTGAAATAGAATATTGATTTTTTTCAAAAAGCTTTCCAACATTTAAACCCCAATAGCGAAACTCACTCTAACCATCAACCTTGATTAAAAAACAATAGACATCTTTCCTAATTTGACAATTTTTGCCAAAATTCTTGTACTTTTCCAAGATTATGTAGATAAAATACTTGCCTAAAACGGGGACGACCGAGCAATTTCAGTTTCTAGTATTAGGGATAACTTTAGTAAAATTAGATATACCGCTTTTTATAGATAATAATTAAATTTTATGTCAATTTACATTTGAAGGTGGGATGGGAGTAATTAGAAAATAATCATATTTGTCAATTAAAACCACCAGTCAAGATTTTCAAAAACCCAGTTCAACCCCCAACAAACCCAATTTGGAGGAAATAAAAAGTTGCTGGGATAACTCATTTTTGCTTCAAAAAATTCTAGTATAAAAAAATCTAAGATAAAAACTACAACTAAATTTACTCATAAAAAAGAAAAACTACTTGACAAGTCCTGATTTTTACAGAAATTTAAAGTCAACATTCTATTTCCACCAACTATTTATGCCAACCAAAATCTCCAAAAACAGCAATTTACACCAAGCTAATAAAAACAAAAAAGACGAGTTTTATACTCAATTAGCTGATATTGAGCGGGAGCTAAAACACTACAAAGAGCATTTTAAGGGCAAAACTGTGCTGTGCAACTGCGACGATCCGAGAGTGTCTAATTTTTTTCATTATTTTTCTTACAATTTTGAATGGCTGGGACTCAAAAAGCTAATAGCAACCTGTTACAAAAGCCAAAGTGCGGATTTATTTACCCAAAACGACAGCGAACAGGCGATTTATCTGGAATATGAAGGCGAAAAAGACGGCGGACGAGTGCCAACGGCAGACCAAATCGGAGTCAAAAAACTAAATGGAGACGGAGATTTCCGCAGCCCGGAAGTGATAGAATTACTCAAACAAGCTGACATCGTGGTAACTAACCCACCATTTTCACTTTTTCGGGAATATGTAGCCCAACTGGTGGAGTATGAGAATAAGTTTATTATTGTAGGGCATCAAAATGCTATTACTTATAAGGAGGTTTTTAAATTAATAAAAGAAAATAAACTTTGGCTTGGGTATGGTTTTCCCGGAGGAGCTGGACATTTTATCAATAACCACTATGAAGATTATGCAACAGCTGGAGACCACAAAGAAGGAATGATTAGAGTTTCTGGTGTAGTCTGGTTCACAAACTTAGAGATAAAAAAACGACATGAAGATTTGATTTTATACAAAAAATATACACCCGAAGATTATCCAAAATATGACAATTACGATGCTATAAACATTGATAAAACTAAAGAAATTCCCCTAGATTACGACGGAGTAATGGGAGTTCCGATTACTTTTTTGGACAAATACAACCCCGAGCAGTTTGAGATAGTCCGATTTAGAAAAGGCGACGACGATAAGGATTTGAACATAAACGGAAAATGTCCGTATTTTAGAATTTTGATTAGAAAGAGGGGTGGGGTGGGAAAATAAGTTTGAAAATATGCCAGTAATTAATCATAAAACAAGTGAAAGTCAAATTATTTCAAGTGCAAGTATTGATAAAATTTTTGCAAATGGGGAGTTTAATTTAAATAATGGAGAAAAAGCTAAATATATCTGGAAAGTTGAACAAGATAATGAAAATGGTTTTACAATTTGGAATCAAAAAAGGCTTAAAATTCAATTAACATATAACCAAACTTCAAATGAAATTACTGGAATTACATTAAAAAAATTTGATGGAAGTAAAGAAACTGGTTGTGTTTCAATTAATAAGATAAATTTAACTCAAATACAGGAATTTTTAAACCATATTACAAAAATTGATTTAAAAGCCTTTGCGACTAATAGAGTTTTTTTAAACGGAAACGATGTTAATAATCAAGAAATAATTAAACAAATAAATACACTTTTAAATTCTGATAATAAAATTAATCTGATAAAGACTTTACTAGAAGAAGGAAATATTACTAACGAAGATATTGTAAATACGGGCTTCAGAAAAAAATCGCTAGCTGAATTTGAAGAAAAATTGAAACAAGAGACAAGCGAAAAAGATTGGCAAGTTTTTTTTGAAAAAAATAAGTGGATTTTTGGGTTTGGTTTAGATTATAGATTTATAGAATCATCAAACCGAGAGGTTGAAGTTGGTTATGGAAATGTTGATTTTGTTAGTTTTAATAAGTTTTCAGTTTTAATTGAGATAAAGACACATAAAACTCCGTTGATTAAAAAATCTAAAATAAAAAATGGAGAGCAAGTCTCGCCAAATAGAGCTGATGCATGGTCTTTAAGCGATGATTTAATAAATTCCGTAAGTCAGATTTTAGCATACAAAGCTAACTGGCAATTAGAATACAAAGACACAAAAAATCAAGAAAATTATGATAGTGGAATTTCAAATTATACAGCAGATCCTAAAGCAATTTTAGTTATTGGAAATTTTAAATCTATATTTAATCCAGATGATGATAGAAAAATACAGAGAATTAAACAAGAAACTTTTGAACTTTTCCGCAGAGATTCAAGAAATATAGAAATCATAACTTACGACGAACTTTTTGAACGAGCTTCTTATATTGTCAATGAACAAAAAATGCCAGATGACTATTTACAAAAAGAAAATAATAGTTTATAATAATACAGAAAATATCTTAAAATGTCTGAAAAAGAACCAAATTTTAATATCAACACCGAATTAAGAAAAATATCATCGGAATTAGAAAACATGGAAATTGATCCTTCTGTAGATATTTGCTGTGGAGAAAACCATATTCATTATCACTTTCAAATAGGAAATAATACTATTGATATTAACTATATTCCAAACATAAGACCAGAAAGACAGCAAGATGCTAAAATAGAAATTGTATCGTGTATACCATTTTTTAGCCAAGTTTTAAAATACGATGAGTGTAAAGGTGGGTTAAAGAAATTAATAGATATTTTTAAAATATCATACAACGGAATACAAGAACAAAAAAAAGGATACTAATGCTGAGTATTTTAATATTACAGTTTGTGATTTAACAAAGCAAAAATAATTTATAAACTTTACATAAATTTATCAACTATTTATTAATTAAAAACTATTATGTCTGATTTTTTAAACGAACTACAAAAAATTTATAACAATCAACCTGATTCAAACAAGGAGCAAGCTCCGATATATAAAATACTAGATATTATCAAAGTCAGTCCCTCTGTTTTTGGTATAAGAAGTAATCAGTCCAGTATTCAAGTTCAAATTGTGGAAGTATTTAATAATGGTAATTTAAAAGTAAAAACTTTAGATTCTGGTCTTGAAAAAATAGTTTATCCAAGTCAAATAAGAACTTATTAAGCTACAACAAAAACTTGACTAAAATAGTTCATTTTACAAATCTAAACTAAATTTAATCTTAGTTATAAAATCTATACAAATCAAACTCCAGCAAATCAGTATCAGAGAAGTAACAAACGGCTATCTCAACAGCGAAGAAGAAGGTGTAGTTGGTTTTGGCGGCAGGCTTAATATTCGTCCAAAGTATCAGCGGGAATTTGTGTATAAAGACGAGCAAAGAAATAAAGTTTTGGAAACAGTTCGCAAAGATTTTCCGTTAAATGTGATGTATTGGGTAAAAAACGAGGACGGAACTTTTGAGGTTTTGGACGGACAACAGCGGACGATTAGTATTTGTGAATATGTCGCTAATAATTTCTCTCTTGACGGTTTGAAGTTTCAAAACTTGACCGACGATCAGCAAAAGCAAATTTTGGATTATGAATTGATGATTTATTTTTGTGAAGGTAAAAATAGCGAAAAATTGGATTGGTTCGAAACTATCAATATTGCCGGCGAAAAACTAACCGATCAAGAGCTTAGAAATGCAGTTTTTACGGGAACTTGGCTAACTGATGCCAAAAGACATTTTAGTAAAACTAATTGTCCAGCTTACAATTTAGGTAGTAATTATCTCAATGGCTCACCAATTCGGCAAGAATATTTGGAGACTGCCATAAAATGGATAAGTGAAAACCGAAGCGGAGACGAAAATATCAAAAAATATATGTCGGACAACCAGCACAAACCAAATGCTAATGAGTTGTGGTTGTATTTTCAAAATGTGATAAACTGGGTGCAAGTAGTTTTTCCAAATTATCGCAGAGAAATGAAAGGTTTAGATTGGGGTTTTCTTTACAACGAATTTAAAAATCAGGAATTTGATTCGGCTAAACTGGAAGAGCAAATTAAAAAATTGATGCAAGATGAAGATGTAAGCAAGAAACCCGGAATTTATCAATATCTTTTGACCGGAAAGGAAAAATATCTAAATATTCGGGCTTTTACAGCACAGCAAAAACGAGAAGCCTTTGAAAGACAAAACGGTATTTGCCCAATTACTGGTAAAAAATATGAAATATCCGAAATGGAAGCCGATCATATCAAACCTTGGCACGAAGGCGGCAAAACTACAGCTGAAAACTGTCAAATGTTATCCAAAGAAGCTAATAGAATAAAGGGCGGAAGGTAAAATAAAGCTTGACAAGATTATTTTTTAGTAAGTTTATTAATCATCTATTTTTTTAATTTCAATATTTTATGAATGATACAAATAAAAAAGTTTTTTCTACAATACTTTTGATGTTTCGCTATATATTATCTATATTTATCGCCCTGATGGGGTTTGTTTATCTTGCAGATTCACTTTTTGGTTCATTTTTAATCTTAATAAGTGCAGTTTTATTTTTTCCAAACTTCCAGTCTGTAA
>JBIIDY010000078.1:0-7708 GCA_044238065.1 Limisphaerales bacterium
AAGCAAAGGCTGAGAAGTTTTTACGATTATTCTGTTGATTTTATAGAGAATTTATGTATCCAAATTAACTGTATGAGTGTAAAGGTTTAATAGGGATTGGCTATACTTTACAAAATTTTACTTTATAGATCGGGCTAAAGCCCTCAATTAGCTATATTAAATTCAAATTAGATTAACTATAAGTCAAAGTTTCCGACAAAAATTAATCAAAAAGTCTTATTTAACTTCTACTAAAAACTCAAAAAATAAACCAAAAAGTTAATTGTAAATCATTTATTACCAAAAATTTGGATGAAACTTGAAAAATCTTGAAAATTAAAAGCTGGAAAGTTTATTTTAAAAAATTTTTTTAATCTTTCTTTTAGATTTTGGCAAATTTGGGAAAAGTTAAATTCAAGACGCAATTGACAAAAAAATTAAATTTGATGGTTATTTGAAAGTCTTTTTGAGAACTTTTTAAGTTTTGTTTATCTTGATTTTTCCTTATTTTTAGTCTTTTTATGCCTGTTGAGATTTCAATTTTGATTGATTACGCCCACGAACCAGAAAGTCTTCGTGCCTTTTTACAAACTCTCCAAAACTGGAAAAAAAATGGTTATTTTGATATTTTGATTCATGTTTTGAGCTGCGACGGACTAGGTCGGGATGACTGGAAAAAGCCAATTATGGGCAGTCTTAGCTACGAATATACAGATTTTACGGTTTTGACTACAGATAATTACGGTAAAGAAGACGATCCTGCGGCTATTTTGAATTTGTTGGGGCAAAATTTTCTTGATAAAGATGAGGAATTGAAGGGATCTTGTCTTGACAACTTTTTACAAAATAAAACAGAAAGTGAATTGAAAATTGTCACGAAAAATACACACACAAATCCAAGCCTTTCGGACACAGTGAATTGTGAAAATTCCAACGGAAACAGTCAATCAGAAATTAGTAAAAAAACTCAAGATTTTGAAAATAGCCTTACAAACAACTTTGGAAATGACATTTTAAACGTAGAAAATTTAAGGGAAGCAGCCCAATTTGATCAAATCAAAGTGAAATTCTTACTAGAAACTGACCGTTGCACGGCTCTTTTTAGGGCGTTGCAAACCAGTATTTTATTGGCTGAAAATCAGAATAATTTGGATAATTTGACAAGCCTAGAAAATAAGGAAAATAGGAAAGTTAAAGCTCTCGTGTTTAGTACTGGCGTGGGATCAGAGCCATTTTTGAACCAGCCAGACGGTCATTTGGCGTGGAATGAAAAGCAAGTTTGGCAGGAGTTGTGGCAGAAATTCTCTAGGGAAAATTTAGCAAAAATAAACAAAAACAGTTAAATTTCGTTGAGAATGTTCCAGGTGATTATACCCAGCCCCACATTAACCTGCACTTGGTAATTTTGAAAAACTAAAAACTATATAAGTTGGTAAGAATTTGGGTGTAAACAAGCTAGGGTTGTCATCATGAACGAAACAGTTATGACAAGTGGATTAAACCAGTCAAAAGAAAATTAAGTGTCATCAGGAGTGAAATGAAGTGATCTTGTGGCAAAATCTAGTAAAGCTAAAAAGATTGCTTCGCTCGCTCGCAATGACGGGGGAAGATTGCTTCGTTAGCCTCTGTTCCCTTTGGTCTGTTCGCTACGCTACCACTTGGTCGCCACAGCTCCCGCACCCATACACTCATTCGCAATGACAAACAAGCCTGAAATGGCGTGAAAACTACGAATTAACTACTACAAGTGGGTTTGAGTATAAGCCAAAGCAAGTTCAAACCAAATAAAAATTTCCGTTATCTTTTAACCATTTTTGAGCTACTTTGTAGTCAGGTAAAACCTTGTGAATAATTGTCCAAAATAAAGCCGAATGATTTGGTTGCCAAAGATGACCCAACTCGTGTACCACCACATAATCTACGATAAAATCAGGCAAATATCCCAGCCTTAAATTAAATTTTAGAACACAAGAGTTTGTTAAAATTTCCCCAAAATTATAGTTATCACAATTCAAGTTATCAGTCATTTCGAGCTTATCTTCAAACTTTTCCGCGAATTTTTCCAATTGATTTTTAGAATTTTTTTCTATTTTTTCTAATTTTTTTTCCGATTTGTTTCCAAGATTTTTTGGGTTAATTTGGTCAAGATTTTTTTGAATGTTAGGATTTTTAGTTTCATCTTTGGAAAATACCCACAACGGTGCTAAAAAATGTTTTAATTTTTGGATGTTATTAGGCACAAAACTGGCAATTTCTTGGCTGGAATTAGAATTTGGATTGGCGTTGACTGATTTTTTATAAGAGCAACTGCCCCATTTGGATTTGTATTTTTTGACAATAATTTGCGTTTGAAGATTTTTGATACCCATTTTAGCTGACCAAAAAGCCACTTTTTTTTCCAGAATTGGTTTTAATTCTCTACTCCAAAAGTCATCACGATCCAAAGAATCAGCAATTTCCATTTTTCTGTCAGAATTTTCCCGTTGTTTTTTGCTTTGTTGAGTGATCCATTTTTGCTTGGAATTGACGAATTTCCAGATTTTGTCGGCAGCAAGTTTGAGCGGAGCTTTGATAATAAGTCGGTTATTTTGAACACTGATACTCAGACTTTTCCGTTTTTGTCTCAATAAAAGATAGTCGCTCGTCTGGCTAAAATCGTGAGTTTGGATTGTCATAAATTTTTTCAAAAGGTTTAAAAGTTAATTTTTAAGAACATTTTATAAGTAAATTTTCGGCCAAACTTTATTTGGAATCTATAAAAAACATTAATTTCTAATTTCTAGATTTTGGTTTTGTCAAGATTTTTGTCAAGACTATCATAAATTTTTATCCAGAAATATATTTGGATTAAGCATGTTTGAATTATGTTGAGCATATTACTTGAACAATTTTTTGACAATACTGGTAATGCCTGTGGGAATAAAGTGACCATGTGCGGGAACTTGTAACCAAGTGAAGCGTAGTGAAACAGAAGCGTTGTGATGTTGATTTTACCAAAATCAATTGACCGAAGTGATGTATATTTTATCTCAAGAAAATGTGTTGAAGTGTAGCGATTGATAATTTAGCAAGATTTATTCACAGCTTTTTTTGTTACTTTGAAGGCTAGAAAATATATGAAAATATCTTTTTGAAAAAAATACCAGGTAAAATTAGAGATTTGGAACTCGGGGAAAAAGTTTTATTTATTTTTTAATCAGGCTTTAGTCCTCGTTTAGTTGCCTAGTCGGAGTAGGAATTGATTGAATTTAAATTTTTATAGTTATTCTCACTGTTTTCATTTTTCAAAAAATATGAAATTTAGCATTTAATCAACACACTTCATTTTTTAATTTTTAAAGGTTTCGGTTTTCAAAGAATTTTTTCGACAATTCCAGTCAAAACTTGACAATTTATCCAATTTTTACTAGTTTTTTTTCAAATTAAATTTTCAGTAATTTTCTCTACGCTTTCAGAATTTAACAAAATAATCTGAATAACTTTTATATTTAATTTTTCAACAAATTTCCCAAAAATCTCAATCACTATGGCTCAATTTTGTCCAAAATACGGCGAATTTTATAAAGATTTACAATCCGAAGTTAATCAGTATTTTCAAGAAAATAACCTTTCAAAAAACGGTAACTGGAAAAACCTAGCTCAATATTTTGGCACGATTTCAGTTTTGATAATTTCTTGGTTTATTTTGTTTGCCCTGAGGCCACATTTGTGGGTTTCTATTTGGTTTTATCCCGTGATGGGGATTTGTGTGGGGGTTTTGTGTGTTTTGGGACACGAGGCTGTCCATAACTGTTTTAGCCGAAATTCCAAGTTTAATAATTTGGTCAAAAATACTTTGAATGTCTTGGGTGGCAACTGGCAACATTACAGGTTTAAACATAGTCTTCATCATAATTACACCAATATCGTTGGCTTGGATGATGATATTAATTTTTGGCCTTTGGTTCGCACCAGTCCTACCGATGAATTTTATTTTTGGCACAGATTTCAGCATCTTTACACACCTTTTTTGTATTGTTTTGCAGCTTTTTTCTTGATTTTTGATTTTGGTTTTTTGAGTGATAAGAAAATTGCCGAGTTTAGCCCAATTCGCCTAACCAAAAGAAATATAACTTTTTTCTGGCTTTCCAAAATTTGCCATGTTTTAATTTTCTTTATAATTCCTGGTCTTTCAGTGGGTTTTGGCTGGGTTGTTGGTGGTTATCTATTGATGATGGTTTTTACAGGGCTTTACTTGACGCTACTGATCCAGCCTTCTCATGTTTTTAAGGGAACTACTTTTTGGCAAGTTGAAAATGACAAGATTGAGACTGAATGGGCAAAATTAATCGTTCAAACTACGGCTAATTATAACCCTAAAAATCGTTTGTTAGCTTACTTTTCTGGCGGTATGAATTGTCACCTTGTCCACAGTTTATTTCCAACCATTAGCTTTGTTCATTATGGCAAACTCAACCCTATAGTTCTCAAAATTTGCGAAAAACACCAAATTAACTACAACGAGTTTCAAAGTGTTCGCACCATTATCAAATCCCATTTTAGACACCTTTATCAAATGAGTCGTCCTCAAAGCAACTAAAATTAATCCAGAATTTTACCCATTTTGAAAAACTTTTTGATCCATTTTCAACCTAGAAAACATGCTTTCCTATCAAGAATATCTCAAATTAGTAGATCAGGTTAATAATTTTCGTCGTGAGATTCACCTCTTTGATAACGAAATAATCCCCGAGTCAGTTTTGGATGAGTTAAAGCACCAAATTACCATTTTTGAAACCCAAAACCCTGAACTAATTTCCCCAAATAGCCCGAATAAAACCGTTGCAGGCGGTGTCAAAAAAGGCTTTGCCAAGTTCACACATAAAAGACGAATGCTTTCTCTCAATGATATTTTTGATCAGGAAGAGCTGGGAAAATGGGAAAAGAGGTGGCAAGATTGGGCAGACAAAAACGATGTTAATTGGCAAAATTTGGAAAATAATCTGGAAAATTTTTTTGAAAGGGTGTGCAATTCGCAAGAAAATGTAATTCCAAAAAAAGAAGAAAATAAAGATAAATCTGATGAGAAATCCTTGAAAAAGTTAGCCACAAATTCAACTACTTTGCAAGATGAAGAAAAACTAGAAAGCCAAAAATTAGAAAATAGAGAAAATGAAAATGAAGTAGAAAACAAATTTGAAAAAGACACGGACTTTGACATTTTTAATATGCCAATTTTAACCAAAAAAATAGAACAAGGAAAAAAAATTATTTTGAAAGGATTAGATCAAAACCCAGATCCAAAAATTATTTATATTTGCGAGCCAAAAATTGATGGCTTGGCGGTTAGTTTGCATTACCAAAGAGGAAGACTGGTAGCAGGAGCGACGCGTGGCGACGGGTTTGTAGGGGAAGATATTACTGAAAACATCAGGCAAATTAGTTCAATTCCACAGACAATTTCAGAAATGCGAGACTTGGAAGTGCGTGGTGAGGTTTTTATAACTAAGGAAAATTTTGAAAAACTTAATAACGAAATTAGCAACGGTCAAAAAATCGGTAGAATGGGTAAAACTGGGCAAGAAGCAATTTTTGCAAACCCTCGCAATACCGCCAGTGGCACCATCAGACAGCTTGATCCTAAAATTGTCCAGGAAAGAAATTTGAGTTTTATAGCGTATGGACTTTTTTATGGTTCTGTTTAAGACGTTATTCCTCAAGTATTATCACTTTATTTATCAGGTAACTTTCTCAGCCGAAAAATAATTATAATTTATCTTAAAGCTTGGACTTCTAAAATTTGATTTTATCAATTATAAAGAGACAGGTTATGGAATTTATCATTTATTTAACTGACAATAATTATTTTTAAAGTGCTTTTTAGATTAATTATCAAATTAAAACTCATTTTTTAAAGTAAAAATACCAGCTATTATTTCTAACCAGACTACTTTTTTTAAAGATTTTTAAACATGCATGATTTTAACTTCTGATGTAGGAATTTTATTTTTTTATTTTTTTATACAAAAGGTCATTTCAAGTGATTTTAATTCCAAAATTTGGGGTTATTTGTATCCATTTCAGAACGACCAGAAAGAAGGATCTCTACACTTTTAATACCTCCTTGTAAGTTGACCAGAGCTTCGTAAGGTGAGGAAAAGTTATTGACATTGCCTTTGAGATAGAGTTTTTTTTGGAGAAAGTAATAAAAATTGCGGTTCTGTAGTAAGGAAAATTGCCAAAAGAGTTCGTCAGTGATTTTATTGTTGTATTTGTATTCGCTACTGATCAGGACTGATCCATGTTCCCAAAGCCTTAAAGTTGCCTTTTCCATAGCTGTAAAATTAGATAAATTTGGGCGATCTGTTAGACGAACTTGGCGAGATTCACGGTTGCGACTGGTTTGCTTTTTGATGACAAATTCGCCAGCGTGGTAGCCAATTGCCATTCTACAAGTCCGCATCGCCTGCCCCAAATCTGGCTGAAAAAGATTACCATTGAGATCAAAAAAATTATCTTCTGAAGTAAAATAAAATTTACATTCCTTGTTATTTTCAGGTTTGATCCAAAAAACTTCTTCTTTGTTAAATCGTCTAAATTCGGAAAGTTTGAGAGAAACGGATAAGTGCTTTTTGCTATCTTGCCTCAACAAAAAAGTCTGAATCTGGTTAGAAACTAAATTTTCTAATTCTAGGTGGCGAAAAACCTGTTCCAAATAGACAATTCTCAAGTCAATCCCTAGTATTTCCTTACCTTTTGCGAGGGTTTTTTTGATACTGTCAAACCACCAAGACGAGTTGTAAATAGAGGTCAAACTTTCACCGTAATAACAGTTGGCAGCGATTTTGGCGAGTTTTTTTTCTACCAGTTCTTTGATGATTGTGATGTTCTGCGGAGCGTACTTGGCACTCATTTCCAAAAAATGTCCACTGATAACCAAATTAACATTGATGTAATTATCTAGCAAAAATTGCAAAGTTGGTTGATAAAGCTCCAAGCTAAAATACTTGAACTTTTTGACCATCTCGTCTTTGTTGATGAATTGACAGTTGGGATCTTTGAGGATTTCCACAAAACTTTTGCGAACAAAAACGGGCAAAACCGACAAAACTACAGTAGTGGCAAAAAGCGAATGAATAGCCATAAAATAATTTTCCAAAAAACCTTTGGCGGGCGTCAAAAAATGGAATGTGAAAATTTGGCGACTTGAGGATTGACAACTTAAATTGGGGGTTTGTATTAACGGATTACGTTGGTGGACTGGACTTGATTTTAACGAGAATTTTGTGTCAGTAGAGGCTTGGAAAACTTGCTAAAAATGTGGAAAAATTATTTGGATCAGCTGTAAAATCTATAACAAAAATAATAAAAATCCACAAACCCAAGTAAAAATTACAAAGCTGATAATCTAGCTGACTATGGATTAATTTTACAAAGTTGTCAAAGTGGCGAAAAATCGGTGCGGAAATCAAGTGGAAATTATTTTGAAATATCTTTATTATGGGCAAAAATTGATAAAATTTTCAGGCTTTGTGTAGTTTGAGATGCTTTTTTTGACTTGACAAAATTTCTTTTTTAATTATAAATTTTAACACTTTACCTTTTTATTGGACATTTTTCGTAATTAGTAAAAATTTTTTTACACATTTTTTATTATAGCCAATCCCTATTAAACCTTTACACTCATACAGTTAATTTGGATACATAAATTCTCTATAAAATCAACAGAATAATCGTAAAAACTTCTCAG
>JBIIDY010000079.1:0-7703 GCA_044238065.1 Limisphaerales bacterium
TTGGGATTAAAGTTGTTGTGAAAGTGCCTGTTGTAATTTTACCTGCGTCAAGATTTGGAATATCACCTGCAACAAGTGCGGTATTTACCCAAGCTGTTCCATTATGTCTTAGGAAGTTTCCAGAGGTTGGAGTTGTGATTGTAGTATCAGTTAGACCTGCTAAAGTAGTAGATCCTGTACTAATTGTTTGCCAACTACCATCACCTCGTAAATAGGTTGTAGTGTTAGCAGTACCTGTACCAAGACGAGCGGTAGGCACAGTACCACTAGCTAAGTTTGAAGCATTCAAAGAAGTCAAAGAAGCTCCAGATCCTGAGAAGGAAGTGGCAGAAAATACTCCCGTAGTAAGATTGAGACTTGCGGGGGTAGAATGAAAGGAATCATCCGAGTTCCTTCTTTGGAATTGAAAAATTCCAGCGTCTAACACGAAAAACAGAGATTGAGTAGTATTATCAAGCTCTTTAAACCAGAAGCCCGGTGCATTACTTTGAATAGTAGGAAAAGTAGAAAATGTTTTTTGTCCTCCTATGGTTTGAGCAGTACTAGTATTTACAGCATCTCCTATCCCATAACCAGCTATAGTAGTTGGTTTACCTGTGGTTATCTTTGACCAATCTAGGGATGGGATATCAGTAGCAGCTAATGTAGCTCCAGTGGTGACTCTACCATAAGCGTCAGTAGTTACTTTGGTGTAAGTTCCAGCAGTTCCAGCAGTGGCTAGATCTATACTATCGGCATTTGCTACTATTCTACCAGCAGTTCCTACAACATCAAGTTGATTACCAGTTTTGGTAAGACCATTTCCAGCTGTAATTTGTCCAAGTCCATTGAATTGAGTGAAAAGAAGATCAGTTGTTCCAAGGGTGATTGGGCCATCAGTAGTTAGTACCCAACCTCCATCACCATTAACACTTCCTTGCTCTACAAAGGTGTACATTCCTGTGTTGATTTCGCTAACATTATCAGCATCTGTACTCCTACTCCATGCTCCAGCGGCCACGACATAGATACCGTTTTGGCTTGCGGTAGTTTGGTTTTTGACAAGGACTCTATCCCCCGCAACTAGAGTTACACCGTCAATGGTTTGAGTTCCTGAGAGAGTGATGTTGGCTGTGGTGGCAGCTTTGACAGAATTTTTGAAATCCAGTCCCACGGTTAAATTATCAATTTCATCCTTAGTATATGTGTCAAGAATGCCGTAACCTGCTAATGTTGTTGGTTTACCTGTAGTTATCTTTGACCAATCTAGGCTTGGAATATCGGTAGTAGCTAAGGTTGTACCTGTTGTAACTCTACCTTTTACGTCCACTGTTAACTTGGTATAAGTACCTGCTGTGACACCAGAGCTTGCCAAAGTCAAAGCCGCAGTAGCATTTGCCGAGCCGTCAAAGTTGACATTCCAAGTAGCGTCTCCAGTAATAGCAATATTTCTAGCTGTAGTAATTCTGGAAGCACTACCAGTTATGTTACTGTCAATGTAGGCAATAGTTTTACGTGTTGGTGTGGTGGAATTATTGGTTAAATATAGGTTTGTTCCATCAAATTCTACCGAGCCAAAGACAGGAGTAGTTAAGTTAACACCTGTTTGTAGTCTTAATGGTTGAATTGTAGTTGTACCGGCTGTTAGAACTAGAGCCCCAGTCAAAGTTCCACCAGCAAGAGGTAAGAAAGAGTGTGTGTGATTACCTAAGGCTACTTGAGTAACAAGAGTACCGGTTGGGATACGAGCAATGGGCACAGTTCCACTAGCAAGATTTGTCGCATTCAAAGCGGTTAAAGAAGCCCCTGAGCCAGAGAAAGAGGTGGCAAAAACATCACCACCCACACCAAGACCACCACTAACTACCAAAGACCCAGTAGTCGTGGAAGTAGAGGCAGTTGTTGCCGTGATTGAGATATTACCAGAGCTATTGACCATATTAGGATAAGTCAAAACAGTCCAAGCCGAGCCACTCCACCTTTCAATCTGTCCAGTAGTTGTGTTGATACCTGTCAAGCCAACATGATCTGCCCCAAGAGTTTCGTTGCCAGCACCACCTGTTTTAGTGTATGCCCAGAGTTGGGTAGGACGTCCTGCAGTAGTCCAGTTATTGAGTCCCCCTGTAAAATTAGCGTCGGTAATTCCAGCGCTTACATCAGAAATTTGACGTAAATAATCATTGAGAATGTTACCCCAAACTCCAATATCTCCACTAGGAAAAGGTGTGCGACGATTAGCCATATAAATTTGTTAACAATATAAAAACGGTGAAAAATGTTTGATTGAGTTAATTACTGGTAGTAAATGAGTTTGAAAAAGTCTGAAAATAATTCACAACTTACTCTCAAAACTTGGAAATTGTTCTTTGTTTTTGTTTTTAGCAATTTCTTTGCAGGTTTTTTGGCTGAAATTGTGGCGTTTTTGGTAAATTTGGTAAAATGTGCTACCAGTTTTAGTCGAATAGAGATATTCTAATTTTTTGTTAATTTTTTGTCAAATGTTACTCCAAAATCACTAAAAATAAATCAATAAACCATTTGAATAAGTTATTTTTCATAATCTAAATACCCATTCTCAAAATAGACTTGCTATAAAAATCCCCTTTGCGGGAAAATTGTGTAAAAAGTCTAGTCTAGTAAAAAATTTATGGGGCGATATTGCTTGTGCCAATCGGGGTAGTTCGGTTTTTTTGATTTGTGTTTTGGTTATTTTGGTTGATGTTTCGGTCAAGGACACCACTAGGATCCATAAACATATTGACAACTCCAAGCATTACAAACATTGAAAAAATCATAATAATAAGCCCAATCCAGCGATATGCCGTCGTTCCGTAGCCGGGTCCCCACTTTTGCTCCGCCCAGCCCAAAAATAAAATGTGATGGTTAATATAAAAAGCCTCTTTGACAATCATAAAACCAGCTCCCAAACCAATTAAACCGACAAAAAAATTAGCAAAATTCATAAAAAGTAAAAATTAGCAAAAAGTCGTGAAAAATTAGTTTAAATCGTAAAGACCGATAGCAACTGTCAAAATCTCTTCTGTTGATAAGAACGGGATTTCCAGCTGTTCCAGAGTCAGCCAGTTTTCTGTGCCAGAAAAATCTATCGCGGAAAGGTTGTTTTCAATTGCAATTTTTTTGATTTCAGTTTCACGTCCAATTTGTTGAATTTTATCTTTAAGGTCTTCAATAAATTTTTTGAGATGTTTCACTTCTTGTCCTAGTTGTAGCGAATACTCCGAAATTGACAAAGACATATAATAAGATGATTTAGGTTTGCTTTGGGTTTTTTAACAATTTTTTGATGTTAAAACTTGATATTTGAAGAAAATTTATGAGTGGTTTAGTATTTTTTATTTATAGTTTTTCATTAAATTTCTATTATAATTTTTCTTGATTTTTCCAAAGAATTCCCAAAATTCTATTAAAGTTTCAAAAAATTAGTCACGAAAAATCTCTCCAAAAGTTGTTCGGACACTATTTTTAATTCTAAATTTGGCAAGTTCTTCTTGTGTGGCAGTGTCAATCGGTTTCCATTGATAATTAGGTAAATCAAAAATAGATCCCTTCGCCAGTGGCCAAAACCTAAAACTCTCTTGCCCCAAAATAGAATAATCTGGAAAAACCCCTACACTGCGGGAATCAGTGCTATTGACACGGTTATCACCCATCAAAAAAAAGTAATTTTCGGGAATTTTGGTTCTACCGTAATAACAAGAAACTAGGTTGTTTTGGCAATTTTCTCGCTCTTTGGCAACTACCTCTGCTCCCAAATAATCCTCTACCAAAACAGCTCCGTTTGGGTTTTCCTTATTATAAATAATGGTCTTGTCACCGATAATTTCAATCTCTTCGCCGGGAAGTCCCACCACTCTTTTGAGGAAGAAAACCGCACTAAAACGAGTCAAATAGTTAGCTCCCTTGGCAACATCTTTGTCTCTGTACACTGCCACTACTTGTCCACGACGGAAATTTTTGTCTATTTGGTTGACGAATAGCTGCTCGCCCGTGTAATAATTGGGCTGCATGCTCTCACCCACGACCGTAACTTGCTGAAAAATGACAAATTTTAGCAACAATAAAAGCATTATCAAAAACCAAAGCCCAGTCCAAAACCAGCCCCAAAAGCTGACAAAAAGGTTTCTAGATTGTTTGACAAAAGTGTTGGTATTATTTGTTTCATTCATAAAAAGTCTGTGAAAAATTTATTGTAAATAATTGTAATTATAAAGTCAAATTGTGTCAAACTTGTCAAGCAGGGTAAAATTGTTGCTTAAACACTTTCAGATATTTTATTCTGGTCAAAACTAGACAAAATTTTATAAATTGTATTATGTTTTAATTACTTATTGTTTTATACTTTACTTGCCAAAAAATACTAATCAATTAACTTTACCACTAAAAAACTAATCTATGCCAAAAGCCACAATTCCCAAAGAAAAATCAACCCAAAACTTGCCAAAAACCCTAACGGAAATGCCAAAAGCCAAGATAGATTATGTCATCCTAGAAAGCTCACAAGGACAACTGGAGCTTCACCATGGGCGGGGCGGATACGACTGGAAAGGGCAAAAAGGCAAAAAAGTAGAGTGGATATTGCCAGTCAAAGTTGAAAAAAACGCCGACGAAATTCTCAAAGAAATTTACAGATTAGCTGAATGGAACGGCATCGGCAAAGGAAGGGAGTGTAGCTATGATAGCAAAGAACTCCGCTCGGCTATTTGGCAAAAAATCTTTCCGCTGATTTCGGTCAAACATTTGCCACAAGTCAATGAAAAAGCTGTTATGACTGATTTGGAACGGATGGTTAAAACAAGAGTTAAGCGAAGATACAACGACGATGAAGATATGATCACGATTGAAAGCGACGAATGCTACACTTTTTATGAGGATGTAGAGAAGATTGTCAATCATTTTGGGGCGGATTACTGGAAAAACAAGGTGGTTTATATGAATTGCGATGATGCTGGACAGTCGGCTTTTTGGATTTATTTTTATAACAATTTTGAGAAATTACAATTAAAGCAAATCATTGCTACTCGTTTTGACGGCTCCAAACTGGACTATTCTGGCTCGCTTTTTAGTCAAGATTGGACTGAATATAACGGTTTTATTGTTAGGTACGATGGTAAAAAAATGCTACGAATACCACCAGCGGGTAACAAATCAACTTTTCACGGGTCATATTCCGAAAAAGAGTGTATGGACATAGCTAGAAATGAAGCTGATGTGATTATTACCAACCCGCCGTTTTCCAAATTTGAACATTTTTATAAATGTATGCAATCTACCGGCAAAGATTTTATTTGTTTTGGGAATGGAGGAGGTGTTCGGTACAAATGGACGGAAGACTTATGGAAAAATAAAAAAATATCAGTCATTCCTTTTGAATTTAATGAGTTTTTAACTCCAACCTTTAAGAGAAAAAGGGCAAAAGCTTATGTTTTTACAAATACACCTCAAAATCACACAACCGATAAAATCAAGCCATTGTCAGAAATTCCCAAACAATATTTTGACGAGCAGGGTTTGCTGGCGGTAGATATTTTTGTGCCGAGTGATTATTACAAACCTTTTGGAGTTTCATCAAGTCCAATAAAAAATGGTATTTTGAATAGTGGCTACAAACTCTTACAGTGTAATTATCGTCCTGTAGTAGATAATAAATATAAATTTGCAAGAAATATTATCGTCAAAGAACTCAACGAAAAAGGCAAACCAAATACCGAGTTTGATAATGTGAAATTTGAGGAAGGGAGGATAAATAAGACAAAGGAGGTTGGGCTGTTGTGATGAAAAGTGTTAACAGGGTTGCTTTAGCGCCATGACCCTAGACAGTGGAAAGTGAAGAGTGGAAAATAATTTTTAAAACATTTCTTATAATTTTTTATGACTTTTAAACAATTGCAAAAAAAACTGGAACACTACGAAGCTGGAGATTATCAAGATTTACTCCAAGAAATAATTGACAAGCATCCAGAAGTCAAGGCTTTTTTGGAGGTGAAATTTGATTTTCTTGATGAGAATAAGGTTATGAGTCAGTATGAAGCCAAAATCAAGCGAGAACTTGCCAAAAAATGGGTGGACAGTCACGGTTGGGACGGCGACGATATTTATTACAAATACAAGCCCACCAAAGCCAAAGAATATATCAAGGAATTTGGTAAAATCTGCAAAGACAAGAAAAATCTGTTACATTTGATGTTTTTTTATTTTTTTGAATACTCCGCAACCATTGACCAAAAAGAGAATGATTATCATGTTTTACAGACGGTTTATAACGGGCGAGATCAGGTTTTTGTGGACATTTGCAAGGAAATCAAAAAGCAAAATAGTTCCGAGATTTGGCATGAAGAATTGGTAAAATGCTTAGAGTTAACAAAAAGAAGTGGTTACAATCCGATAAGTAAAGAAACTTTGTATTTTTACCCATTAGAGTCAGTTTTGAAAGAAAATTTGGGACTAGGAAAAGAAGATTTGGGAATGGTTTAAGAATAGTTTAATTTTTTTATCAAGAGCTGGGAGTTTTTGGATTTGCCCAAACTAGACAAAATCTCACAAATTGTATTATACTCAATCCCAACTCAAAATTGACAAAATAAATAAAACTACAAGGACTTTTTATCTTTATTACTATGTTTCTTTATGGTCAAGATGTAAAAGTTGGTACGAGTTTGGGTATATGTTGTAAAAACAGGTCATTTTACATTTCCCTTTGCCAAAATATGATAGAAGAAAGCCCAAATTCTAAACCAAAAAATATTCCCCCTATTGCTAGGAGGTGGCTTGAAAATCCCAAATATACTTACTTATATTCTAAAACTAAACTTGCCAAGAAATGTTTATAATTTTAAATTGTCAATTTAAGCAATTTCTTGTTTTTCGCCTATTATTTTAACCAGGGTTGCGATTCCCCAGGCAATCAAAGAATAAATAATCATGGCTACAAGTGCAGCTGTGTCAAAGTAACCCGTAGGTTCTCCTGGCGTAGGAAATATTCCGAAAAAAGGTGCGGTAAAAGGATTGCTAATATTATAAAGAAAACTGGTAAAGCCGCTTGGTTGAGCATTAAACAATAAAAAGATGACTCTTAAAATCAAAATAACGTTAACCAAACCAGCTACAAACCAAATGAGCTGAATTATTTTTTCGATAGTTTCTCTTTTGGCTTCATTTTTGGCTTCAGTGTTTTGAGCAACATTATTAGTATGAGTATCACTGGCATAAACTATATTTGGATCATTTACTTGAGAATTTTGAGGATTCTCGTTTATTAGGTTCACATTTTCATTTGGGTAGTTTGGATTTTGTTGCATAATGTGTTTAGTTAAGGTTTTAGTTCAAAAAAATGAACTCATCATTCCAATAATGTTATATGGTTTCTGTCAAGTAAATCTAAAATATATCAGCACTTATTGGCTATTTAAATCACTTAAATGCTTAAAATTATAAAACCAAACTTGCCAAGAAATAAAAATTCAACTTTCAACTGTTTAAAACATTTTTTTTATCAAAAAATAACTCTATGTCCAACACAACTTCTTTTTCTCGCCCTAACACCAAACAATTTCTCAACATAATTATTTATGTCCAGTTGTTTGTTTTGTTTATCAGCTTCTTTTTCGTCAAAAATGATTTTACTTTGGCGGGAGCTTGGATGGGCAAATTTGCTATTTATGTATTTTGGCTGATCGCTTTGGCTGGGATTTTACAGAGATTTCGGG
>JBIIDY010000007.1:0-25205 GCA_044238065.1 Limisphaerales bacterium
TTTTCGTCTATGGTGAAATAATACTCTTCAAACAACTTAAAAATATCCTGAATTTGCTGATTTGGAACTTTTAGCCCATGATCTATTCTATCCAAATGGTCTTTTTGTTCAGATTTGTAATAATCATCTGCTTTGGCTTCAAACAAACCACCGTTGAGGTAAGGAACATCTTCAAACAGCCTTTTATTTTCAAAATCACGATCTTTTGGGTCTTTGTTTAGACTTTCAAAAAAGAGAGGCTCGAGAATTTGGTGGTAATACGTAAAATTTTGATTTGTAGAGGCGATGCCCTCGTCGCCATTGCTGAATAAAGTATTTTTACTACTTAAAACACCTTCGCCAACCCAGTCTTTGGCTTTGAGAAACCAGCAAAAAATTAGTCTTCCAACCAGTCGCAGGGCAAAATCTTTTTTAACATTTTCACCGGGGTTGTTTTGTGTTGGTAAAATTATTTCACTCACCAAATCGTTGTACCGAATTAAAACCTGTTTATAAAATTCATCACTCAAAACTTTTAGATCAAGGACTTTTAGCCAGTTTTCGTGTAGTTGGTCAAAATTACTATAACTTTGTTTCAATTTTTCCAAAATATCCAAATGTCCACGATGAGGCTCGCTAATATTAATATCTTTGAGTAAAATTACCTTGGTAGCAATGAATTTATTATTTCGCTGATTTGGTTTTTCCCGAAGCTCTGAGACTGAAAAAGTGATATAAGTTTTATTATTGACTGTGTAGCGAAAAATTATCAAATTAGGCATTCCACTAATACTATCAAATTTGCCAGAAAGCTGACGGTTAAAATTAGCTAAAAAACTTTTGCTGGGTATTTTTTCAAGCTCTCCAAAATCGTAAGAGCAAACAAGGTATTTAGAGTATTTTAGAGACGCAGGGAATGGCGACGAGGGCATCGCCTCTACAACAGGGAAATTTGTGTTTTTTATTTCCTCATCAGTCAGTTGAAAAACAATTTGTAAATCGTAATTTTGGTTTTTGATTTGTAGAGAAATTGGTAAATCGCTAGTTTTTAGATTGTCAAAATTGAAACCAAGCTGGGTTTGGAAATAGTGGATTGTGCCTGTTTTTAGGTCTTTTTCGGGACTGAAATTGATTTGGAGAGGTTTTTGAAGAGTCATAAAATATATTATTCTTTTAACTTACCAACTCTTAACCAGAATTTTTTTTCTTGACAAGTTTTTGAAAAATTTTTACCACTCAAAATCTCCTCCACCAAAAGCTCAATTTTCTTGTGAACTTTATCCTTCTAGCTCCAGTATTAAAGGTGAGTGATTGAGATAGGTAATGTCTTGATAATTTAAAATTTTTTCAAATGCCTCTTCAATCCAAACAGCTTCATCTTTTTCATACGCTTCTCTTACTATTCCTCTTTTACTTGGTTTTTTATTTCCATAAATTAAATCATCAGGTATTTCATAGACCAATCTCAATATTCTAAAAATACCAGTTTGAACAATTGCCTTATTTTTTCTTGAGTCACGCTCTCTCTGTGCTTTCGTACTATGATGTATTGAGCCGTCTATTTCTACAATAAGATCTTTTGAGGGTATAAAAATATCAGCATATCTATTAATAAAATTTTTTGGATTTTTTTCTTCTGGTGTCCTAAGATGCATATCCATAACAACTTCTAACCCACCCCTTCTTAATCTGTCAGCTAATTTAAATTCCAGTTTAGATGCTAAACGTTTTTCTAACAAATATGACTCATTCCTCCTCTGATCCAAATCAGAAAAGTAAGATGTTGCTGGTTTTGGATATTTTTCATTAGTCACAAAAAACAAAAATTAAATTAGTATTAAAAAATTATCCTTTTACTTGATTAGGTTCAATATCTATAATAAGATTGGGATTATCTGGTGGTGCAATTCTTAATTTTCCATTTGTAAGTTTTTCCAAGATTACAGCACGGACTAAACCTTGATTTCTATTCCTAAACACAGATGAATCTACATTAACAGTACTTCCTATTTTATAGGTTTGTTTTTCCTTATTGCTCCTATTACCATAAATTTTCATTATTTCATCCCCAAAACTCATAAAATTAAAATAAATAATAATTTAAAAAAAATATGTTACAGATTATACAACAGAAAAACTTTTTCGTCAAGTTCTTTTTGGATTTTGGGTCGAAATTTTTCCCTTGACAAGAAGGAAAAACTTTTTTATTATATAAAATATATGGAAAATAATAATATTAAAACAGTAGAAACAGTAGGAGATGCCAAACTTATAGCAGACAGAATTAGGTCAGAGTTAAACTTATGCATTACTTCATCAGTATTAAAATCTCTTTTGCTGCAAATAGAAACTCTTCTGGAAGATATTGAAAAATACCCAGAAAAAGAGGAAGAATGTCTCCTTGAAATAGACAAAATAATCGAAGATCATAGTAATCTGCAAACAGAAATTATCGGAATTGACTAAATCTTGTTTATTTAAAAATTCAAAGCGTAGGCTGGTTTTCAGTTAATTTAAAAATTCAAATCCAATTTCTTAGATTTTTTTGAAATATACTTTTTAGCCAATTCCAAATTATCCTATAATTACAGAGATTTCCTCCTCCGTCAACCCATACAGCCCTTCCACCATCTCGTCAAGTTCTTTTTGGATTTGGTCTAGTTTGGATTTTGCCACTGTTTCGGTGAGAGTGCCTTCAAATTGTTGGAGTTTGATTTGGTAGGCTCGGTCAAAAAGATTTTCAAAATCGGTAAGTTGGGAAGCTGTGGGGATTATGATTGGGAGTTGTCTAAAATCATTGATTTGTTGTCCTGCCGTTGAATTTATAAATGTTTTTAAGTAATCATACATAAATTTTGAATTTAATAAACTCACAATATACTTGTCAGTAGTTTTTTCACAAAAATTGTATAATGCCATAGACATAACATCATTTACACTCCTATCTTTTAATCTACATTTTATGTATTTACTTTCTTCTTGAGTTGGCAACAAAGCAAAGCTCCAACAAAAACCTTCACGGAAGAAAAAATTGTAGCCTTGAAATCTTGCTTTGGGATCTTTCTTCATCCACTGCACATTTTCCCAGCTCCATTCAATGTAATATGGGGTTTTGAGATACCATCGGTTGCCGTCTTTATCGCCTTTGTCGTAGGGGACGAAAGAAACCCCCAAACCCTGCGAGTTTGACCCCTTAAAAAGGGGTAATGTTTTGATGCCGTTTTGTTTTTCTTCATCGGTTAAAGTGTCTAAATTTGCTACTTCTTCAGCTTGAACTATTCGGTACAAATAACCTTGTCCAAAAATATCTCTGCCGTGTTTAATTTTGAGACTGTCAAACAATTCTCGGATTTGGTATTCCGTGAGAGAATTTAGGAAAGTGGTGATTGTCATTTTACTTACCCCTTTCAAGGGGTCAAAGTTCGTAGAACTTTGGGGGTATTTGGAAGCAATTTCTTTTGTTGCATTTTCAGTAGATTGTAAAAATTTAAAGAGTTTTTCTGGTCTGGTTTCTCGGACTCGGTCAGCTTCTTTTGTTCCGTCCAAAATTCCTACATATTTACCGTTTTCTCCAGTTTGTAAGCCAACTCCACCATCCGTAACCAAACCAAGAAGAGTAATGTCACCCGCTTTGAGTTCGTTTCTATATTTTTCTAGTTCCGTTTGATTTTTGGTAATGTTTCCAGCAGTTTTGATTTTGTCCCACCATTTTTCCATTAGCTCGGAGACTTTTTGATTGTATTTATTATAAATATTTAGGTTGACTTGATTTGGTTCAAAGATGACTTGATTGACGGCTTTGGTATAAATTTGATTAGAAATTGTGTAGGTTTGCTCTGTGTTTTCAAAATCTAAAATGTGTTTTTGGTCTTTACTTTGGCTGTTTTTGTAATTGAGATTGTATTCTTGGTATTCCATATTTTGGCTTTCTCCAAAGGAAATGTCATTGTTTTGTTTGATTATATCTGTATTTTCCAAAAGACAAATTGCCGTGTCCACCATTGCCGATTTGTAAAAGGGATTGCCAACATCGTTGATTTCAATAATTTTTTTGGAAAGGAGGAGTTTTCGCAGATTATTTTTGGTTTGGATTGTCCAGTAGGTTTTGGAAGTGATAAAACACAAAATTCCGCCAGTTTTGAGGAGAGCTGGAGCGGGCATGCCAAAATCTTGGTGACTTTGTAGAGATTTGAAGAAAAAATGAGAGTATAAATCGTCGCTAAAACCAAAAGTGGATTGTAAAAAATGCTTGTATTGGTCGCCAGTTTCTTTGGTAGAGACATATGGCGGATTGCCGATGATAATGTCTATTTTGGAAGTTATTTGGTTATTTTTATTTTCAAAAAGTTCACACAAATTGAGTTGATAATGAAAACCCTTGAGTTCTTTTTGTTTTTCTAGTTCGTTGATTTGGTTTTGCCAAAGTTGTATTTGACTACCCATTTGGACTTTTTTTAGCTCGTTTTGTTTGGTGTTTTGTTTTTCGGTCAAGAATATTTCATCGCCTTGAAGTTGGCTTTTTAGACTTTGAATTTGGATGTTGAGGTTGTTTATTTTACTATCTAAGGATTTGTGATATTCGGCAGAAATTAGGTTTTGAATGTCTTTCTTGACGGTTAATTTTTTGTCAGAATGCTCGTTGTAATAAGTGTTTTTGAGTTGAGTGAGTTTTTGGATAGTGTCATTATTTGGCAAATTAGCAAACGGAATTTGGGCAACCAGCGAATCTCCCTGACAAAAGTGTAGGTCAATATTAGGTAAAGGCTCTGCGACAAAACGCCCGTTTTTATTCAAGCCCAGATTTGGCTGATCCACTACTAGATATAACCAGCAACGCAATTTGGTAATTTCTACCGCAATTGGCATCAAGTCCACGCCATAAATACAATTTTGCAATGTTTCGTTTTTGATTTTATACAGATCTTTTTCTCCCAAAAACTGTCTAAGTTCCGTAATTCTTTGGAGAATACCGACTGGAAAAGCCCCCGAACCGCAGGCAGGATCAAGGATTTTTAGGGATTTGAGAATTTGGTTAATTTCAGTGATTTTTCTTGCCTCGTAATTAGTTGGAAAAGAGCCAATATATCTGTAAATATAACCCTCAATTTTATTATTTTTGTAGGTTTGCTTGACAAAAGAATTATTTTTTTCTATAATCTCTGTATAAATTTCGTGAACTCCAGAAATTCGCGGACCTGGGGGTTTATCCGATGGAAGGAACGCCGTGTCTTCCCACGAAACTTCACTAAACTTATTTGTTTGCAGAAGACTCTCCATTTGGGGAATTTTTTGTTGGTCAAAATAAAGTTTAAGTAACCTTTTGGTAAGATGTGTTTTGTTTATGGATTCAAAATATCTAACCAATTCTAAAAAGTTTTGAGTGTTTTTTTGTTGGAATTTGTGTATTTTCTTGGGCTGATAAATTCTAAAAATCGTATCCAAAATCAAATTCTCATTCAAACCAATTGTCCAAATAGAAATAAAATCTTGACCGCTAATCCTCAAAACCAAGCCAATTTTGGGAATGACTAGCTCTTTGTGTTGACCATTTTCTTGTTTGACATTTATCACATTGGGCAAGGGAATAAACTGGCTTTTTATCTCAAATTCATCATTTAAAATTTTTTCAAAAATATCAAGATTACTTTATGGGTGCGGGTTACAGTCTTCAAAATCTTTAGTCTGAAAATTAAATCTTCTGCCTTTTAGTTTGGCTATCAAATACGATGAAATAGATAATTCCGTGTCTATAACTTGGCTCAAAAAAACGGCTTTTTCTCTTTGAAAAATTCTAATCCGGTTTTCCAAATCAAGCACTTCCAGATTCAACCAACCCAAAAGCTTTTGTTTTTCAGTATTTTGATCAAAATTTAGCTGGCATTTATTTTTTAGACTTTCCAAAAGACTCATTTCCACCATATAATCCACGACACTTTTACGGGTATAAAAAGAGCCAGTCCCTGAACGAGTCGCCACCAAACCTTCAAAAATACTTCCCATCATTTCGGGATCCACGCCAATTTCTTGATTATCAGGAGTGTTTTCATCTATGGTAAAATAGTATTTTTCAAACAGCGTGAAAAGTTGGAAGATTATTTCGTTTGGAATTTTTTCTATATCATTTTTGCCAAAAAAATCGTTAGGTGTATTTTGAAATAGTCCGCCGTTGAGATAGGGAGTTTGACTTAACTTTTGCCAAATTTCTGGTTTTAGTTGACTATTTGGATTGATTTTAATTTCGCCATCACAATTGAGTAGTCCAAAAAACAAAACTTCCAAAACCTGATGATAATAATTCAAGCCATTTTTCTGTCCTTTTTGGATAAAATCTTTTTCTAATAGCTGACAATTCAAAACCTCCGCACTGACCCAACCTTTGGCTTTGAGAAACCAACAAAACATCAACCGACCAAAAAACTTTAACAAAAAATCTTGTTTTATTTCATCACTACTAGGAATATCCACCAATTTTAGGCTATTTTTAAAAATGCTTTCCACCTCCGCATAAAAGCTCTCGCTTAGAGTCTCAATCGCCAAAACTTTCAACCACTTTTCGTGTAATTCATCAAAATTTCTTACTGTTTTGGTTTGGTTTTTCAAATCATTCAAAATTTTTAAATGCCCTTTGTGAGTGTCTTCTATTTCAATATCTTTAAGTAAAATTACCTTATTAGTAACATATTTACCAGTTCGTTTATTTGAATCTTCTCGCAGTTCAGCAACCGAAAAGGTAATATAGGTCTTTTGGTTGACTATGTAGCGAAAAATTATCAAATTTGGCATTCCACTAATACTATCAAACTTGGCAGAAAGCTGACGGTTAAAATTAGCTAAAAAGGATTTGTTGGGGATTTTTTCAAGGTCTCCAAAATCATAGGAACAGACAAGGTATTTAGAGTATTTTAAGTCGGTTTGAGGATCCACCCCGTCAGGCTTTGCCCGCCACCCCTCAAGAGGGGAATTGTTTATTTCCTCATCGGTAAGTTGAAAAACAATTTGTAAATCGTAATTTTGGTTTTTGATTTGTAGAGAAATAGGTAAATCACTAGTTTTTAGATTGTCAAAATTGAAACCAAGCTGGGTTTGGAAATAGTGGATTGTGCCTGTTTTTAGGTCTTTTTCGGGACTAAAATTGATTTGTAAAATGTTTTCTGACATAAGGTTTAGCTTGATTGTGGTTTTGGTTTTGAGTTTGGTAAAAAGTCTATAAAAAGTCAAAAAATAGTTTTATTTGGGCAGCTTTATTTGGGCAGTTTTATTTGGACAAATCACGGGAAATTATCATCCAAGTTATAAGTTCAAAATCGTCTAAACTAAAGGATTTATTAGCACTCAAATCTCCACTGGCAAAAAAATTATTTTGTTCTTTTTCTTCAAAATCTAGTTTATAATTTTCTACCATTTTTTGAAAAAGTTCTGTATATTTTTCTAAGTTTTTACTCGGTTCGTTTTGTTCCGTGATAAATCTATTTTTGGTTTTGAGACTTTTTAGATATTCCAAAATTTGGGGCAATTGAGTGTATTTTTTGATAACTTGACCGTTCAAATCAATTTGATACATCACAAACGGATGTCTGGAATTTGTTTTTTGGTGTTTTTCGGTTTCCACTTTGTTTAATTTTTTCTTATTTTTGAGAAGGACAATCAACTGCTCGGTCTCACCGTCTGCCCCAGAGTAGATTCCTTTGGGGTAATGATTATAAATTAGGGATTCTTTGACCTCTTTTTTATAGTTTTCCAAAAACTCTTCTTTGAATGGGTTGAGGTTGGCAACATCTCCAAAACCAAAATTCATATTTTCAATTTCGGAATAATCATTGTTTAACATCTCCAAAACTTGCTTTTCTCTAGCTTTTTCCATTTCACTTTGTTCTGATTTTTCTTCATCATCTTCGTTGTCAGTTCCGCCAGCCATTTCAACTAGTTTCATTTTAAAATCAACCCTTCCTTTCAAATCAATCACGTCTTCTAGGCTTTTACCGGGCCAAAAATTGACGATATTAACTTGACCAAATTTGCTACCAATACGATCAATACGACCATTTCTTTGGATTAGTTTGACCGGATTCCAGTGAATGTCATAATTGATAACCGTGTCGCAATCTTGGAGGTTTTGTCCTTCGCTAATACAGTCAGTGGCAATCAAAATATCAACTGGACTCTGTTTTTCTATGCCTTGATAATGTTGCCAAAAATCTTGAAAATCAATGTATTTAGCCTTTTCTTCTTTGTTTAGCTCATTAAAAATCATTGATTCTGGAGAAAAAGATCTCAAAATTTGGTTAAAATTTATATTCCTAATCTCTCTTTGTCCTTGTTTATAAAGATAATTTGAACTAGAAACTAGAGCAAAACTGAGGTGTGAATAAGATTTTGTCAAATTATCAAACAAATATTTAGCAGTGTCAAAATAACTTGTAAAAATTAGAATTTTACCAGATTTACCTGTTTTTAAAAGGTTGGTAATTTTACCGCTCAGCATATCTAGTTTGTTGTCGGTGCTGGCGTGTTTTTTAACTTCTTCATAGACAGTTTTTATGTGTTCTAGATCTTTTTTGCCATTTGTAAAATAAAAAGAACTTAGCTCATCAAAGCCAAAAGTTTTTTTCTTGCCAACCACCGGCATGTTGCTATATTCTTCATCCAAACCTTCCAACTCGTCCTGTTGTAGTGTGTTTTCAGTGCCCACCAAAAATTCCTGTTTATTCTTAAATTTGGCTTTATTATTGGTGTAATTTTCGTGATTTTCTACAATACTTTCCATATATTGAATCATTCTTAACATTGTTTCCAAAAAACTGTGAGTAGAGCTTTCTAGTCTTTTCAAGAGATTAATTAGCATCATTTTGGCGAGCCAAGTTTCCCTTTTTTCTTGATCTTCTGTTGTTTTCTTAACTTCTGTTTTGTCTCTACCGAGCAGGTATCTACTAGGTTTATAAAAATGAAATCCTATTTTTGGTTTTTTATCACTATCTTCTTTAAACAATAAATCCACGATTTTGGCAAAATCATCCAAAAAAACTGGTGCGGTCACCGCTTTGGGAAAATTTAGGTTAGAATTTGGATAATGTTTTTTAATTAAACTACGATTTCTGGCGATGGTCAAATTACTGATTAAACTAACCAAATCTGGCTGAAACGCTTTTAAAATAGTTTCTTTGTCAACATCTTTTTTGTTTTCAAGTTTTTTAATGTCGTTTTGAGTTTGAGTAAAAATATTATCAAAATTAAAAATTTCAGGATTATCTTTGTGACAAAAACCGAGTTTGAATTGGTTCTTAAGATCCTTTATTTTGTTATTGATAGGAGTTGCCGACAGCATCAAAACTTTGGTCAACTTATCTTTTTGGAGGTTTTGAATTAGATTTTGGTATCTTTGCGACTTTTGATCTCTAAAATTATGTGACTCATCAATGACAATTAAATCATATTTTTTCAAATTGTCAGGGTTATTCAGCTTACCAGCACTCAAAACATCGTATTTAATTTTATCATTGCCAAAAGGGTTTGTATCCATATTTTGAACTGAATACATATATTTTTCCCAATTGTTTTTTAGTTTAGCAGGGCAAATTACCAAAATATCCAAATCTTGTGCCGAATAGTATTTGATTATACCCAAAGTTTGCCAAGTTTTGCCAAGTCCGACACCGTCAGCCAAAATTCCAAAATTGTATTTTTCTAATCTCAAAATCAATTCCATCACCCCAGTTTTTTGAAACGGATAAAGCATTTCCCATAAAACAGTATCTGTTAGTCTGCCAAAAAATTTATCATTGTTCAAATTCAAACTTTCTTGTATATCTTGATTAAAAAAGTGCCATAAAATCAAATTATAAACCTCTTCTGGCGAATACTCCGTTTTGTAATACTTTTCAATTTCAGCCAGAACCTCGTCCTTATTCTCCAGTGCTTTTTTGTAAAGCTCGTCAAACCATTTTTCCAATTCCTCAATACTATTATTTCCCGCTTCAAAAACATGATTTAATTCAATGTTAGAGCTGGGAATTTGACCAAGACCAGAGGGAGTGAAGTTGGAGCTACCAGAGATAGCAAAATCTTTTTTATATTTTTCGGATAGAGATAAATAAACTTTGGCGTGGCAAAACTCTGGGTTGGTGGTTTTTATTTGGACTTTATCTTGTTTCAAAAAATTGATAATTTCAGGAATTTTATTGACAAAATCTAGCGAATCAGAAATTGTAAGAGTTTCATTCTTAAGATAAAATTTTTCCAAATCTTGACCATCATTTCCAGCGATATGACCCAAAACCAATTCTAAATTCTCATATTTATCCAAAAGTGGCAAAAGTTTGGCAAAGGTTTGAAGCGAATAATAACCCGTTACAAGTTTAAACTCTTCTCCTTCCCCTAGACAGCTTTGAAAATACTCAAAAATAGTGGTTGCTTGCCCGTTTTGGTGCGTGGTGCGGTTGTCAATTAGCATATTTTGGCAATTTTATAATGAAAAATAGTTTATGAAAAATAGTTTCTAAAACCAAATTTGATTATAATCTTTTTGGCAAGGTTATTTTTTTGTCAAGACATGTCGCCAACCCAGTTTCGGGAAAAACAAATCTAATAAAATTTTATTCAGCCCAAATTTCAACCCAAATTCAGTCATAAATTTTCCATTTTTATTTCCATTTTAAGTTTATTTTATTCACCAATTTTCACTTTTTTCCATTTTTTAAAATTCTCAAAAACATCGTAAAATTCAAATAAACTGATTATTTTTTTCACACTTTAACACTTCTTCAAAAAAAATTCCTTGACAAAACTTAAAATTTTTATATTAGTAAATTCACGAGCTTGAACAGACATATCAAAAATCTCTCAATTCACATCGTAGCTTTACAGCTGGATTCAAGTATGAATTATACAAATTTTTTGTAATTACCAAGACATCGGTAATTATGATTTTCGTCGTTTGTATAATAATTTGAGAGCATCAAAGTCCAAAAATTTATTAAAAATTAAATCTTAAGAGCATACAGCGGATGCCTTGGGAGTAGATGCCGATGAAGGACGTGGTACACTGCGATAAGTGTGGGTTAGGTGTGTGCAACCGTTATACCCCACAATTTCCGAATGGAACAATCCAATTAAGTTTATACTTAATAGAACTGGAGTAGTATCCAGAATGCGGCAACCTGCTGAAGTGAAACATCTCAGTAAGCAGAGGAAAAAAGACAGACATGTAATTCCCCTAGTAGTGGCGAGCGAACGGGGAAGAGTCAAAAACCTATGTAGTTTTTTTAGTTGATGACTAGTTTTTCTTCGGAAAAGCGAAAATTGATTAAAAACCCGATCAGGGGCATAAACACATTAAGGGGTTGTGGGAAACTATGTTCTAACCTGATTGTTAGAGAACTGGTCTATAAATTTATTAGTCAACAAAATTACTTGGAAAGGTAAGCAAAATTGGGTGATAGCCCCGTATGTTAAAATTAATAAATACCAGTTGATAATTATCCCAAGTACAACAAAAGCATCGAGAAGTTTTGTTGGAATCATCCGTGACTACGCGGAAAGGCTAAATACATCTACTCACCGATAGTGAACAAGTACAGTGATGGAAAGGTGAAAAGTACTCCGGATAGGAGAATGAAATAGTCCCTGAAACTGTATGCTTACAATGAGTGGAAGTGGGTATTTATATCCATAACCACGTGCCTATTGAAGAATGATCTAACGAGTTAGCACTGCAAGGCAAGGTTAAAATCGAGAGTGATTGTAGCCGTGAGTGAAAGCGAGGGTTAACTGCCCGTTTTAGTCTTGTGGTCTATACCCGAAACCCAGTGAGCTACCCATGAGCAGATTGAGAATAGTGTAAAAACTATTGGAGGATCGTACCGTTAAGGGCTGCAAACCTTTCGGATGACTTGTGGGTAGAGGAGAAATTCCAATCGAACTGGGTAATAGCTGGTTCTCGCTGAAATGCCTTTAGAGGCAGCGTTAATTAAAAGCTTGTGGGAGGTAGAGCTACTGAAAGAGTAGTGGGGGCAACTTCATTATTCTAATAAACTCCAAATTCCTGCGTAGTGTTGATTAACAGTGAGACGGTGGGATCTAAGTTTCATCGTCAAGAGGGGAAGAGCCCAGATCGTCGTTTAAGGCCCCTAAATCTATGCTATAGTGTAAAAGAGGTGGGATTGCTCATACAACCAGGAGGTTGGCTTAGAAGCAGCCATCCTTTAAAGAAAGCGTAACAGCTCACTGGTCAAGCGATCCTGCGCTGACAATGTATGGGACTCAAGCATAGTGCCGAAAACACGAAATTTATCTTAATTTATTATTTTAAATTGGTAAGCGAGCGTTCTATAACTGCTGAAGCATAAGAGGTAACTCAGTGTGGAGGTTATAGAAGTGAGAATGTTAGAATGAGTAACAAATGATGTAAAGCGAAAAACTTTACCACCAAAAATTCAAGGTTTCCTACGCTACGGTTTTCGTCGTAGGGTAAGTCGGGCCTTAGGAGTATTTCTAATGGAATGCTCTGATGGACATATGGTTAAAATTCCATAACTAAATAAAGATGTGATGAATAACATAATCTGGTAAGCTTAGCGGTTTTTGGCTATTGCCGTTGGTATTTTTAGGTAACTGGTTAATAAAAAATTTATTAATCTTGATAAGTGTTCCAATAGGAAAATACTATCTTACTGAGAGATGACAAAATGTGCTTGCATAAATTAGGCTGAACCAAGTTATCAAGAAAAAATTCTAAACTTAGTTTTTATTTATCCGTACCGCAAACCAACAAAGGTGAATGAGTAGAGAATACTAAGGTGAACGGGATAACAATAGGTTAGGGAACTCGGCAAAAAATCGGTCGTAACTTCGGAATAAGACCTGCCCGCAAGGGTTGCAACAAAAGACTTGGAACTGACTGTTTAACAAAAACTTAGCTCCGTGCTAACTCCAAAAGAGGATGTATACGGGGTGATGCCTGGCCAGTGTCGGAAGGTCAAACAGAGTGGCGCAAGCTACTTTGCCAAGCCCCGATGAACGCCGGCAGTAACTATAACTGTCCTATGGTAGCGAAATTCCTTGGCACATAAGTAGTGTCCCGCACGAATGGCATAACAAGTTCCAAACTGTCCCAACCATTGACCCGGTGAAATTACAAAGGGAGTGAAGATGCTCTCTACCCGCACTAAGACGAAAAGACCCTATGAAGCTTTACTATAGGTTGTTGTTGTTATTTAATTTTACTTGCTCAGAATAGCTGGGAAACTTTGAAACTTAGATTTAGGTCTAATGGAGTTACCGTTGAGATACCAGCCTAGTATTATTAAATAACTTACTTGAGCGTAACTAGCTCGAGGACAGCGGCTGCCGGGTAGTTTAACTGGGGCGGTTGCCTCCTAAATTGTAACGGAGGCGTCTAAAGGTTGGCTTAGCCTGGATGGAAATCAGGCTTTAAAGTACAAAAGCATAAGCCAGCTTAACTGCAAAACTTACACGTTGCGCAGATGCGAAAGCAGAGTTTAGTGATCCGATGCGTTCATGTGGATGACGCAAAGCTCAACGGATAAAAGTTACTCTAGGGATAACAGGCTGATCCTACCCAAGCGCTCACAGCGACGGTAGGGTTTGGCACCTCGATGTCGGCTCGTCTTTTCCTGGGGGTGAAATAGCTCCCAAGGGTTGTTCTGTTCGCACATTAAAAAGGCACGCGAGCTGGGTTCAAAACGTCGTGAGACAGTTTGGTCTCTATCTAGTGTGGGCGCGCGAAAATTGAAAAGGCAGGTCTCTAGTACGAGAGGACCGAGATCTATATGCCTCTGGTGTATCGGCTGTTCTGCCAAGAGCATTGTCGAGTAGCTATGCATAGTTAAGATAACCGCTGAAAGCATATAAGCGGGAAGCTGTCTTTAAGATTAATTTTCGTTATAGTAGAAATACTATTTTAGGTTCCTTCAAGACCAGGAGGTAAATAGGTCACAGATATAAGTATAGTAATATATTAAGTCGAGTGATACTAATCAACCAAATTTTAATTTTTACTAAATTTTTGGAGTCTCAAAAAAATACTTGAATCCAGCTGTAAAGCTTTATAAATATAACTTTTTATCTATATTTTGGTTTTATAATAACTATATTAACCAGTTATAGATATTTTTTTATATTATAAATAGTTTTAAAATAAAATAGTTTTTAGATACTTTTTTGTTATACATAGAAATAATTTTTGGAATAAAAAATTTCCTTATTTTCTAATTTTAACAAAACCATTTATTTAATCTTTCTTATTTTCTAATTTTAACAAACTAATCTAAATAATTTTTCACTAATTATAAAAATCATCTATTATGCCAAGAAGAAAGCGAGTACTAAAAAGACCAACTGTAAACGAAGATAGGAACTTTGGTAGTTTGCTGGTTAGTAGATTGATCAATAGAGTTATGTGGAATGGTAAAAAAACAGTTGCCTCAAAAATTGTTACAGTTGCTTTGAATGAAGCTAGTGAAGTTTTACAAGCAACTCCGATAGAAGTTTTGGAGAATGCTGTGAATAATGTTAAGCCACAAATTGAAGTTCAATCTATGCGTGTTGGTGGTGCTAACTATCAAGTTCCTACGGAGCCACGACCTGAAAGAGCTTTAAGACTTGGACTAACTTGGATTGTCAACTCTGCTCGCAAAATCAAAGGTAAAGCTATGGCTGTCAAGTTGAAACAGGTTTTAATTGATTCTTACAAATCAGAAGGTGCTGCGGTTGCCAAAAGAAATACTGTTCACCAAACTGCATATGGAAATAAGGCTTTCGCTCACTTTGCTTTGAGAAGAAAGAAATAGAACACCCATATCGAATAGATAGATGAAAAACTAAATAAGAAGATTTTCTGTTATCGATCGTTCATAATCTCGTTAGGTTAAATAAAATTGATTGAAACAGTTATCAGCCCAAATCATAAAATTAATTTTTACCTTTTTCTTACCTTTTTTAAGGTAATTTTTTTGTCGCAAAAGCTTCTTGCTCTCAGTTTTTAACAGCTAAAGAAATTTAGTCTAAATCGTGAAACTTTTGATAAAAATTAGCACTATGAAAATCTAAGAGAGATAATTGTGATATCCGTACATGGGGAATTTTCCTATTTTTAAGCAATTTTAGGAGTCTTTTGAATTTTAGGGATTTGGGGGTTATTATCTTCTTGGCTTAAAATTTAGATTATGAAATAACTAGAAAACAATTAAAAATTTTGCAAGATTTGTCAAAGAAATAATATTGAGATATTTTATAATAAACAAAAATGTATTTCAATTATTATGCTTGAATATAATCTAGGACAGATGGATCAAAATTCGATTCACGATAGTGAACTTCTTAAACAATCAAAAAAAGATTTTTATAGGTATTGTGATAAGAATAAAAATAATCCTTATTTCAATAAAACTAAAGATCTTTACACTCAGCTAACTAGAGAATATGCTGTTGAACTAGATATTCTTAAAAAAAGTGAGGTTGTAGTTGTGATGCCTGTATGTGCTAGAGATGGGCAAAAACTCTTGAGAACTTTAGAAATTTATTCAAAGCAAAATTATAACCGTCCAAATCCTTTTAGTGTTGTTGTTTTATTAAATGGCAAAGATGAAGATGAGAGTAATTTACAAGAAATTAAAAATGAGATTAATTCTCTGAAGAGTAATTTTAGTGAAAGAGGTATAACTACCTTGAATATTATACGAGTAGTTTGCAGTTTTCCAAGAGAAAAAAGTGATTTTGCCAAAACTAATATTGCACACTTGCGAGAAATGGGTACAATGTTAGTTGCGATAGCAAGACATGTAGATAGTCTAAAAACTATGATCGTTAGTCATGATGCAGATCTAGCAGAAGATCCGTATGGTCGCGAACCTATAGCCTCAAAATATATGCAAACTATAGCTGAAATTGCTGAAAAAGAGAATCCACCTTTGCTTGCTGGAGCTGACAAATTTAGTCTGACAAATAATGACAGAATGAATTTTGTAATAATGCTTAGCAGGTATTGGAATAATGCAGGTGATTTGAAAACTACTCATCAAGAGCATAGAGAGAAAAATCCAAAGAATAAATCTACTGTTACTGTTATTAACAGAAAAGTTTATCCAGAAGAGCATAATTCAGCTTACCCTCTGGAAGGGTTTTTGAGAGGTGGAGGCTATACTCCAGATGAGTTGGATCTAAGTCAAGGTATAGCAGAATCTGGTTTACTCAGAAGAAATATAGGAATTGCCGTCAATGGAGGAAACCACTATGCTCCTTCTGTGTGGCTTACAACAGATTCGCGTAGAATTCAAACTACTGCTATGGAGCTTGGTGGGGTTTTCCCTGATCATAAAGATATTTGGGGCGACTGGGGGAATGATGGCTCGAGTAAAAGAAATTCGCAACATGAAATACCTGATTTGGCAATTGGTACGGACGAAAACTTTTCTGGTTTTGCAAAAAATATAGCTAATTCAATGTTTTTCAAAAGAATCATTGACGAAAATTATGAAACAGAGTTTATGAGGGTTATTTATTTTTTGGTAGAGATGTTGTTAAGAAAACAAAACAGTCAAGAAGCAAGAGAAGCTATTTATACTGAACATTTACGAGATTTGGAAACAGGCTTTGCAGACATATTGGGTGGTGCTTTGTGTGTGCCTAGTTTTAACTCTGGCGATAATTTTATGAAATTTTTAGTTCAATTAATCGAACAAACACAAGATTTTTCATCGTATACTCAAGGAATGACAGAAGATGAGATTGAGGATTTTGCATTGAATTTTGTTTATGATAAAAATAGAAACATCGAAGCTATTAAGTCAGCAATTATGGAAAAACTAAAAAATAAACTAGCTAATAATTTATCAAAAAATGCTTTTGACCCTGATACTGACCTAAATAATCTGACTGGCTCTGAGATTTCAAAGAACGGAATCGTAGAAGATATAAACTGTGAAAAGTTTAGCAGACTTATGAATTATCGTAGAAAAGTGCAAGCGAGAAATATACCCAAACCCAGTCCAACCTATACTAGAAATCTTTCCCAAGTTTAAAATCTCAACCTTTTTCTAAAACTGAAAATTTCCAGAATTTTATTTTTGGATACTATCGTAAAAATCAAACGAAATTCTGTAATAGGTTTAAAGATTTAAAAAAACTGGAGAAATCTATTGACAAGAATTACTTGTAAGTTTTTTATTCAGAATAAAATCTATGTCTAATATTAATTACAATCAAGTTCTGGATGGGCTTTTGTGGCAACTTGAAAAATACAATCAAATTTTTAGAAAAAGTACCCAGCCTTTCAAAAAAGCTGAAATTATCAATCATTTTCCCGAGTATAAATTTAATTTTGATGATAACATTGTTAGGGAAACTTTGCTAGAACATGTTGGTTGTTTGCCGATTGTTGCGAGCTATTTGCATGCTTATATGGACAAACCTGTTGATCTTGGCAGAGTCCTGATCATGTTATCTATTCACGATATTGGTGAGCTGGTTACTGGTGATGAAAGTTTTTTTGACAAACAAAAAAGTGTTAGCAATAATGAGCTTGAAGCTGGTTTAAATTTATTGCCTGAATATCAAAAAAAATTGTTGATTGAGTTTGAGAAAAATCAAACTAACGATGCTAAATTTGCTAATTCTGTGGACAAAATTACTCCGACTATTTTAGAAATATTTTTAGGAAAACAATCGGCAATTGATAGAGTGTGGCTTCAAAATGGCTGGGAAAAATCTGAAGTTTTAGAAAAAATAAAAGCCTTCAAAGAACCGTTTGTACTGTGGTCAGATTTTATGTTCAATTTTACCAATTTAATTTTTGAAAGACTTGAGAAAAGCTAAAATTTTAATTTTTTTAGGCAAATTATAATGGATATATCGTGTAGAGAGACTTTTTGGTAATACTGGTAATGCCTGCGGGAGTAAAGCGACTGGGTAAAATATTGTGAATAGAATCATTGCAAATAAAGGAACGAATAGAAAGCAAAATGATTGACAATTTAGTAGAATTTTTTTTTAAGTTGTTTTAATATTTTAGTAAAAAATTAAGTTTTTGGTTAGGTAATTACCCCAAAATTACTCCATAGTTACTTAAATTTAAATTTTTATTCGCTTTCTTCGGTTTGGTTTTTTTAACGCAAAACGCCTGCCATTAAAATCTAATTATTCAACCTTAAAAATATGAATTATACCACTTGGGAGCAAATCATTGAGTATTTACAAACTCTCCCGCCACCAAATAATCTATCAACAGGCGGTGGCCCAGACTGGGGACTTGCTAGAACCAAGAGATTTTTGGAATTTTTGGGACATCCTGAGCAAAAAATGCAGGTTTTTCATGTAGCTGGAACTAGTGGTAAAGGTTCAGTTTCATTCTTAACAAGTCAAATTTTGGCTTCACAAGGGTTAAAAGTAGGCTTGCATCTTTCTCCTTATTTATTAGATTTTAGAGAAAGGTTTATGATTCAAAATGATTTTCCAGAGCCAGGACTTTTGATTGACAGATTTAATCAATTTAACCAGTTTTTGACGACTTTTCCAGAAAAATTAAGCTATCTTGAGATAATTACTTGCTGGAGTTTTTACTTATTTGCCAAAGAAAAAGTGGGCGTAGCGGTGATGGAAGTTGGGATGGGTGGCAGGTTTGATTCTACCAATTCTGTAGATATGGATAATAAAATTTGCATCATCAACCAAATTGGTCTAGATCATGTAGAATTTTTGGGAGATACGCCAGCCAAGATTGCCACTGAAAAAGCCCAAATTATTCAAAAAAATAACCCAACCATTTTTATTGAGCAGCAGTTTTTGGAAGCTGAAAAGGTGATATTAGAACAAGTAAAAAATACTAACTCTCACTTTTGGAAGATACAAAACGAGAAAGATTTTGAAGTTATTAATTTGGAAAGTGGTGTTTTTGATTATTTTTCTATTTCCACCAACTCTAAGATTAGCTTAAAATTGAAAATGAAAGGAGATTTTCAGATTGCTAACAGTGTGGTCGCTCTGAGATCCGTAGAAGTCTATTTTCAAAAAATTGCCCAAAAAATAGATTGGGATAAAATCAAAAATGTTTTAGGCAAAGTTCAGTTTAGAGGTAGATTTGAAGAAATTGAAATAAGCAAACAGCTTTGGATTTTGGATTCGGCTCACAATCCCCAAAAAATAGAGGCTTTTATACAAAATTTGGCAAAATATTACCCCAACCAAAAATTTATTTTCTTTTTGGCATTTTCTGGCGGCAAAGATTTTGTAGAAATGTTAAAACCTATTTTAAAACTGGCAAGCCATATTATTTTTAGTACCTTTGAAATGAAAGGAAAGAGCAACAACAAGAAAAGTTTTGATTTGGAAAAGATTAGAAATTATCTGGAAGAAACGGGCAGTCAAATTCCTACATTTTATATTGAAAATTCCAGTTTGGCTTTTGACAAAGTTTTAGAAGTAGTCGATGTTCAAAATGAAAAAGTGGTAGTAACCGGCTCCATTTATTTTTTATCAGAAGTTTATAGAATTTGTGCCGACAATGTAATTTAACAAAATTCATTTTTTTGTAAAATTTTGGTGCGTTTGACATTTTATTTTTAGCGAGATTTCTTGGCTAAGATTTAGACAGTCTACTTCTTTAATCTTGCCTGTTTTTGAGCTTCATGAATATTGATAATATGATTTTGGCCATAAAAAACCATAACTTTGTCAAACTGTTGAAAATATTCTACTTTTTGGAGTAAAAATTGATCTCGGATTTTGCTTAATTTTTCCTTGATTTGACGAACTGGAAGCTTGGAATCAGCGTTTGGAATCATCAAGTAATGTAACATTCTAGGAGTTGATTTTTCAAATTGTTCAAAGTTTAGTTTTTGTCTGTATGTTCGCTCCAAATATGATAGAAATTGTTTCACATCAAAGTTCTCTGGCACGCTGAAATTATGACCGACTATCCTCATATAATTACTGATAGAATCAACTAAATCTTCTTTTTGGAAATTTTCAGGTTTAAAATCCGCAAGTTTTGTCAAATTACGGTAAAACATCTCAATTTCCCGCAAAAGATAAAATTCTAAAATTTCGCCATCCTCATATTCCTCGCTCAAAACTTCTATTTCCTGAGACATACTGCCTTCGCCACAAACAACTTGAATTTCCCCATTTTTAAATTTTTCCAAATTTTGAAGCACATAAAAATAAACCGCACCTCTTTCCCGAACTTTTGGCACATTCAAACACTCTTCTAAACTTAAATCTTCAAATTGTTTCAAATAAGCCAATTTTTCCTTCATATTAGCCGTATTCCAAAAAGTCATGCCTTCCAAAATAATCACACTTGGTTTTTCCGTATTTAAATAATTTAAAACGTTTTCCCCATGAGCCAAGTCTGGACTATGATTGACGCCAACAAATATAGCTTCTGTATTTTTAATTTTAGCATCTCCATTTTTTTCAGTATTTGTTGTAATTTTTCGCCAAACATAATGTATAAACGGCTTTTTAACTGCTGGCTTTTCAAAACGTGACATAGCGAATAAATTTGAGTTTGGTTGACAAAAGTTTTGAGTTTAGTTTGATTATGAATCAATGTGTAATTAAAATTGAGTTTTTAGTTTTGGTCAAGGAATGTGGAGTTTTGAAAATACCGAAAAAGCTAAAAGGGTGTATTTTAGAATTTTCTGGTTGATTTTTAGATGATTATTGGAATTTTTTTGATAGGCTGGTTTATGATTTTTATGTCAATGATAAATTTATATTTGACAAATTTTAGAAAGTTAGTTTGCCTTCTTGCAAGAGTTTTGTCCATGAATTTCAATAAAAAACACAATTAAATCTTGTTTTTACAAAAATTTTACACGGATCGCAAAATTAACACCTATTTATTTTTCACAATTTATATTTCTTTTTATGTTACAAGAACGCAGTATTGTTCACATCGCAGATAACTCAGGAGCTGTCAAAGTTATGCTTTTTAGCGTTACCGGCAAAAATGGTCGTCGCAGTGTTGGTGTGGGTCAAATCGTCAAAGGCTCTGTCAAAAAGGCTTCTGTTGGCGGTAAAGTCAAAAAAACTCAGAAAGTTGATGTTTTAATTGTTCGCACCAAAAATAGCACCAAACGCAAAGATGGATCGGTTATTTCTTTTTCGGATAACGCTGGAATTATCATCAACAAAACCAACAAAGAACCAGTCGCAACTCGTGTTTTTGGCCCAATCGCTCGTGAACTTCGTGAACTTGGCTACAACAAAGTAGTTTCTTTGGCTGAAGAAGTTTTGTAGTTTTTTTGGACGATTTGAATTTTTTAAACTATTTTGAAACTAGAACAGGCTAACCAAAAATTGGCTTGTTTTTTTGTTTTACTTTTTTGGTAATAATCTAAAATACAAGTCCAGAAATTCTTTTTTTGGTTTTGAAATTTACTTTTATACCCAATCCCAAACTAACTTGCACTTGGTGTTTGAAAAACTAAAATCTATGCTAGGTTAGTAAGAATTTGGGTACAAACAAGCCACAGGGTGTCATCACGAATGAAACAGACTGCACAAGAAAATTAACCAGTAAAAAGCAAATTAAGGGTCATCACGAATGAAATGAAGTGATCTAGTGGTAAAATCTAGCCAAGCTGAATATGGGGTTTAAAAGATTGCTTCACTTTGTTCGCAATGACAGGGAAAAAGCTCGCAATGACGTGAAAATTAGGAATTAACCACTGCAAGTTAATGTTGGTTTGGGTATGAGTTGAAATACCAGCCAAAAAATTCTTTTTTAGATTTGAAAATTTGTTTTTAATTCCCTATTTTTTAGGGATTTTTGTTTTCTTGTAAAGCCCGCTTATTTTTTAAAAACCAGCCAAAGGTTGTAAAAAGTCAAAATCGGGTAAGCTAAAAAAGTAGAAATGAGTAAAAAACCATTTAAAATATTGATCATTATGTTCAAATCAGATTTATTATTTGCTGGAATATTATACGAAAAAAATGCTATAATAAAAGTTACCAACACACTTGACGTATAACTTAATCTAATTTTCACCAAAGCCTTTTGAACTATCATTTCTAAAATATTGCTAACAAAGGACAGTGTAAAATAGTTAACTACAAAAACACCGAACATAAGGTAGCGATATCCACTGAGAGTATTGGACATGTCAAATAAAATATAAGAAAGAACAAGCGTGATAAAAATTACAGCCAAAACCTGAATTATGGCGTCCACGATTAAAGATATTTTTTGAAAATTAGTGCTAGATTTGTTGATGTTTGTGTTCATATTATAGAAAACAAAAAATTGACTAATCGCCAAAAATTATGCCGACTTCTTTGGCTAGCTGAATGGTTTGACTTTGTGGATCAACAGTTTTGGTTTTGAGTACGGCTTCACTCATTGGAACGGCTTTAATCTGATTATTCTGGAAGGCTACCATCTGTCCAAATTGTCTGCCCTTCATCATCAAACCTGCAAAAGCTCCTAGTTGCGTACTAAGAATTTTGTCAAAAGAATTTGGCGATCCCCCTCTTTGAACATGCCCCAAAACAGTAGAGCGAGCTTCAAAAATGGAATTTTGATTAATGTATTTTTCCAAAAAATCCCCAACACCGCCCAGTTTGACTTCTGCCGTACTTTTGCCGACATTTCTGGTCATAATATCCTGATCAACTGGATGAGCTGCCTCCGAGACGACAATCATGGAGTGCATTTTGCCAAGTTTTCGCCTACTTTCCAAAAGTTCCAAGATTTTTTCCATTTTGAAAGGAATTTCTGGCAACAAAATAACGTTGGCACTTCCGGCAATTCCGGCGTTCAAAGCGATCCAGCCAGCCCCACGACCCATCACTTCCAAAATCATCACCCGATCATGGCTTTGACCCGTAGTGTGAAGTCGTTCCAGTGCTTCGTTAGCGATTTCCACCGCTGTTTGAAAGCCAAAAGTGTAGTCGGTGGACGCCAAATCATTATCAATACTTTTTGGAATTCCAATTATGTTAAAGCCAAAATCTTGTAATTGATGAGCCGTGTAAAGCGTGCCGTCGCCACCCAAAACGATCAAAGCCTCTAAACCCAGATTTTTGTAATTTTGATAAGCTTGTTGAATAATTTCAGTTTCAATTTGGTTAAATTCTCCGCCAGCGACCTTGCCTGGAAAACGCCCTTTGTTGACACTTTTGAGAATGGTTCCGCCGATCCAACGATTTGGACTAGTCAAATTACGATCCAGCGAAATATAATCGTTGGCGTAAAGTCCTTCAAAGCCCCGTAAAAAACCGACAATTTCAAATTCGCTATCCAAAGTTTTGACCACTGCGTCAATGACTGTATTTAGACCGGGACAATCCCCGCCGCCGTTAAGAATTCCGATTTTTGGTTTGGACATATTTTTTGGTTAATTTTTTTAGAAGTTTAAAATTAGTGTTTAAAATTAGTTTTGATAAATTTTGCCAATTTTTTGGTTTGACTTTTTCTTTTTGATTGATTTTTTTTAGTTGTTTGTTGGTTTGTATTATTTTTAGACTTTTCCAAAAAAATAAAAAACTAAAATTAGTTGCTACTTTATAATAAGTCAATTTATCCGTCTTGTCAAAAAAAGTTAATAGAATGAAGTTAATAAAATAAAATCACGAAATTAAATTCTGCGGGAAATGTTGGCAAGAAAATTTTACTTTGAGCTTGATGTTTAAATTCAGCGGGAAACCAAGTGTATTTTGACAATTAAAATAGGTGAAAATCAATATAATTGACAGAAAAGGTAATTCTAGTTTTAAAATTCTTGAAACCGTTTTCGCTATTTTTGAAATAAACCCAAATATGAACCAAAAAAAATTGTTGGACATTCCGATATTTCAACTTGATAATTATGAGCTAAAAAGTCATTTGGGAAACCTTGAAGCTGGTTCCAAAATAGGCTTAAATTTTATCTACAGCGAAATTTTTTTGCGAGCCAGTCGGAACAAGGATTATCATCGGGCAATTTCTCAAATGATGAATGTTTGTGATGGTAAAGGGCTAAACTGGGCAATTTGGACAACTCAAAAACTCAACCAAACTAAATCAAACTTTTCAAATCAAGCGGATAATCACTCAAATCAAATAAATTTAATTCCAGATAATTCAGGTCAATTAAAGACAAAAGAAGTCAATTCAACTCAAGATATCTTAACTCAAAATAATTCCAAGAATATAGTAAAAAATAGTTTCCAAAACCTATCTCAAAATTTAAACGAAAACCCAGAAGAAAAGGGATTTCACAGCTCAATGGAAAATACCAAAATTTGGCAAAGATCGGCTTATTTAGCTCAACTTTTTGGTTTTTACTGTCGCTTTAGTTTGACACTTTTTTGGAATTTTTTGACTGGAATATTGATTTTATTTGGTTTTAGATTTGGGCAAAAGGTAGTTTTGGGACGTGATTTTACCTATGAGCTTTTGGATTTGTCAATTCAAAAAAACTGGAAAGTGGTGATTATCGGCGGCAATGAAACCGTGCAAAAAAACCTCGTTGCCAAACTTCCAAGTCTTCAAGCCAAATTCTGGTTCACTGAAGCTGACTCTGATTTGATGAGGGACAATGCTGTAGAACTCCAAAATTGGCCCAAAAATTTAGGAAAATTCACAGGTCAAGAAATCTCCAAAAACACATCAAAAACAAGTTCAGAATTTCAAAATTCAACTCAAAATAAAAATTCAACTCAAAAACTCTCCAAAAATAATTTACCAAAACTAACAGAAATTCACCGTTTTTTGACAACCCAAACCCTGATTTATAACTTTCCAGAGCTGGCAAACTGCCAAAATTGGCTACAAAAAGAATCGCCAGATTTAATTTTAATTTGTATCGGTGGTGCTAGTGGCAAGCAGGAGTTTTTGTTTGATTTGTTGAGGCAAAATGAAAGTTTGAACTTTAGATTGGGGGTTTGCTTGGGTGCTGCTTTGGATCATTTGGGCAGTGGACGGCAACAAAAAGAATCGCCAAAAATTATGCAAAAAATTGGCCTAGAATGGCTGTTTCGTTTTATTTTTCAGCCATATCGTCGGGCGAGAATTTGGGATTCTGTTTTTGGACTTTGGTGGACAATTTCCCTTGCTCCGTTTGTTCCGTCAAATCAAGAGATTAATCTTAAAAATGCCATAGAAAATCTAAAACAGACCCCTTGCGTTAAATAAAAAAATTGTTTAAAATTCCAATATGCTCTATAAAAATTTACAACAACTAACGCAAGACGAATTCAAAAGACTGACCGGAGTCAGTAAAAAAGTCTTT
>JBIIDY010000080.1:0-7378 GCA_044238065.1 Limisphaerales bacterium
ATTTGTTTGTCAGCCAAAATCCCAGTGCCTTTAGTATCATCGTTTTGACTACCTCCGAGATATGAGAGACTGCACAAATCTAAATTGTTTGTACTTTTGTCGTAGCCACTTCCACAAATTTCAGGAATTTCGTTTGCTAGAGCTGACTTGCTATTTTTTTCACCCAAAAGATAAGTGATACTGATACCAGCTGAAATCATACAGACGATCATCAAACTAACAAGCCATTTTTGATTTTTTTTGGTGAACATATTTTTGTTTTTTAAAAGTTTTTTTTATTTAGAAAAAGTAATAAAATAATTATATGTAAAGTATTTTATTTTGACAAGTGAAAATAAACTCTCTAATTTTCTGGTTTACACAAACCAACTTGTACTAGTTAATTCCTAATTTTGAGACAATCGCGGGTTTGTTTCCCCGTCATTGCGAATGAGTGTAACGAATGGGTGAACCACAGTGAACAGAGGCACGAAGCAATCTTTTAACGCTTACTAGATTTTGCCATAAGATCACTTCATTTCATTCGTGATGACTCCCTGTAGCTTGTATTTTAGTTTTTCAAAATTACCAAGCACAAGTTAATGTGGATTTGGGTATAAATTCTAAAACCAAAAAAATTTCAAGCAAACTCTTCTCAAAAGCAAATTTTCAGATATTTTCTGATGGTAAATAAATAGTCTTAGGACGTTTTTTGAAAGATAAATCCCAAAATAATCTAAAAATGAAGATAATCTGGGGGAAATAATTTCAAATTTTTTGATTAGCACTTTTTTCTTGACAGTTTTTATAATTTTAGTAATTATTAGTTTGTTTCCAGATTGGAGTTTTATGGTCTAATTTTCATCAAAACATTCATCAGTATTTTTCATTCTTAATGGTTAAAAAAAATTAAAACCATTTTTTGGCGATTATAAATTTTTGACAAGAATTCTCAACATATAATTTTCCATTCAACTCTGTTTTATTGCGAAATTTTCTAGCTTTTTGTTTCAAAATTCCTGATCAAAGACAAATCTTATCAAGAAATAACACATTCAGACATTAAAAATAACTAAAGAAAAATCTGGAAAAAATTAGAAAAATCAAGAAAGTTTATAAAATTTTTTGAAATTACGTTTTATAAAATGTTTGTTTTGGGTTGTTTTTTAATTTGAATTTGGACTATCTGAAACATTAATAAGCTTATATTTCCATTTTTTCTAATAAAATAAGCCCTATAAATCTATTATAATAGTTAATTTTGCAAAGGATTCGTAAGATTTTTTGTTTTAACAAGAGAAATTTTTTCTAATTATATTTCTTTCGGCTGTTTTTAGTTTTCCAACAAGTCAAGTAAACTTATTTTAGAAAAGTTTAAGATCCTTCAGTTTTTGATGTTTCATTTTTCTTGGCTAATTATTTGTGTTTTTTTTGGGATAAAAAGTGATTTATAAGCTGGCAAAGGAGATTGAAAAATGATAGTTGTCTGTAATTTAATTGTCTGCGGTTTTAAATTTTTGGCTAATTTTGAACAATTCGTTTTTACACTTTCTTAATCAAAAAGACAAAGTTTGAAAAAATGAGATGTTTTTATTAAACTAACCAATTTTAGTCAATTTTAATGATTCTGACTCTTCTTGGGATGAAAAAAATAGACCATCGAAGAATTTTTCTTCAAGCTTTTTATGATTTGATGTCATTATTATTTTGATAAAACAAACTTTTTAACAATTTGAAAACTTATCTTAAACCAACATTTTTTTATCTTTTATTACTTTTTTATGTACCTATTATTAGATCCACTTTTCACATTTATTTTAAATCTTGGATTGACTGTTTTAACCCTTATTTTTGGCTTTTTGTGGTGGCAAATGAAAACTCAAAACCAACAACTTTCCACCGACGGCTCGTCCAAAGTTCCTCTGGAAAAAGTTGAAAAAATGGTCAACGACAGAGTCAAAGCAATTATTAGAGAGGAAACTGCCCAAATTCGCAAAGACTTGGAAGAAGATTTTCAAGCCAAAGTTCTAACTGTCAAAGCCGAAAAACAGGAACAATTGGATGATTACAAGAAGGAAATCAAAGCCAAGTACACAGAAAAAGAAAATGCCCTCAAAGAAGATTTGGAAGAAAGAAATCAACTAACTCTGGCAAAGGAGCGTCTGGAACTGGAAAAAAACTGGCAAAATGAGGAGAAGCAAATGAGAAGTCGGGTTTTGGAACTTCAAGAAAATCTGGATAAAAAAGAAAATATCTTGGCGGCAAAATTGGATGAAATAGCTAATAGTCAAGCCAAAATTGAACAAGCAAGACAAGATTTAATCTTGCAGAAAACTGAATTGGAAAAAGACCTTAAAGAATTTGAAATAAAATCAGCTAATCTCGAAAATGAGATTGCCCAAAAACTTTCCCAAGTAGCTAAATTAACCCAAGAAGAGGCCAAAAAATTGGTTTTGGAAGAAGCTAAAAAAGGCATGGGCGAAGAATTACTTTCTTGGCAGCACAAATATCTGGCAAACTTTCAGTCTGATGCTAACGAAAAAGCTCGAGAGATTGTGTCTTTGGCAATTCAGCGATGTTCTAGCGAGGTGGCAAACGAAATTACCATTACCACAGTCCCCCTTCAAAATGACGAAGACAAAGGAAAGTTGATTGGTAAAGCTGGGCGAAACATTATTTGGCTTGAAAAAACTTTGGGTGTTGAGTTGATTATTGACGATACTCCTGGCGTTGTTACCTTGTCAGGATTTAGCTCACTTCGCCGTAACATTGCCAAAAAAACTCTGGAAAAACTCTTGCTTGATGGTCGTATTCACCCAGCTTCCATTGAAGAAATGTATGAAAAAGCTCGTGGAGAAATTGCACAAGATATTGCCGAAGCTGGTCAGTGGGCTATGAACGAACTTGATATTTACGACTTTCCACCAAAACTAATCAGGCTAATTGGAAGGCTTAAATTCCGCACAAGTTACGGTCAAAATCAACTCAAACACAGTGTAGAAATGGGCAGACTTGCAGGGCTGATGGCTGATAATATCAACGCCTACTTTCCAACCAAAAAGCCGATTGACAGGATGATTTGTGTCAAAGGAGCACTTTTGCACGATGTTGGTAAAGCGATTGACGAGGAGCAAACTCCTAAAGGTAACCATATTGAAATTGGCGAAAAAATCTGTGATATGTTCGATTTAGGCTGGCAGATTCGCAAATGTATTTCCAGCCATCACACAACTGGAGGTGATGTTCAAAGCTATTTTGATCCAGAGAACGGCTACTGTTTGGAAGCGGCGATTGTGGATGCTTGTGATAATCTAAGTGGTAGCAGACCCGGGGCCCGCAAAGAAACCATGGAGGCTTATTTCCAGAGAATGGAAGCTTTAGAAAGGGTGGTGAACTCTTACCCAGGAGTGACCAAAAACTGGATTATGAAAGGAGCCAAAGAGATTTGGGTTTTCTTTGATGCCAATAAGATGAAACCAAGTGAGCTGCATCTTGCCACTCGGGAAATTGCCAACGAAATTAACGCCAATGTCCGCACGCCCCAAGAAGTCAAAATTGTTGCTTTTAGAGAAGATCGTGTGGAGGCTTACACTCGTTAAATTTTTCTTGACAAAAAAGGTTGATTTAGTTTGAGTTTGCTTGTTGCTTGATTTGGTTATTTTAGGCTATTTCAAGCCAAGTCCACTCATTTTTATTCTAACAAATATGACTATTTCATTTTCTAAAAATTTTTCAAGTATTTTGGGTAAAACCACAGCTATTTTGGCTATTTCTAGCGGAGTTTTTAGTTTTGTCAATGTCCCAGTCAAAGCGGGTGGGAGTCCAAATTATATGATCGTTACAGAGCCAAGAGGTATCAACATTCGCAACAGAAATTGTGAAGTTATAGATAGTCTTGGTTTTGGTCAACTTGTCCAAAAAATTAATGTAGCCGCAACTCCTGACACTGGAGCACAAATTACATGCAAAGTTGGTGGCAAAGATTTGACTATGATTAGATCTGCCAGTATTAACGGTGGTAATTATGATTTGATTAATTCGTATGTCGCTTTGGATTATTTAGATCCAGTAATTGATGGTATCAAATCTTTTGACATCAACAAGTCAAGTGTAATTACTGGGGAATATGGAGCTAATCTCAGAGATTCAGCTAGTTGTAGCCGAGTAGCTATCGCCCCAAAAGGCACCAAAATGGACGCCAATCCTAAAGCTCCAAGCCTCGCTGTTTGTCAAGTTGGTAGTGAATTTTATTTGATGAGACAGCCAGTTTATCAAGGAAAGGCTTATTTTGTCGCCGATATTTTGATTAACAATATCTAGTTTTCGGCAACTTAACTTTTTTGGTTTTCCAGAGTTTAGTTTTCAGTTCACACAATTTATTTTCCATTTTTTTGGAAGATTTTTTGTTTTTTGGGATTTTATAAAATGCTTTACAAGCAGAAATTTTTGAAAATTATTTGAAACTAATTAAACCTGTTCTGCCCCTAATTTTTGAACCAGAAAATACTTGAAAATTATTTGAATTCATAACTTTTCCTTAGTCCAACTTGTGATTTTTTTAAGATAATAGATCTAACAAAAACCAGTCAAAAATAGTTTTCCTTGACAAATTTATAATTTTTACTTTAGCTCAAATACATAAACCACTTAAATTTTAGTTAGCCCTAATATATCAAGCTTTTTGAAAATTTTCATTACTTTTTGTAACTATTTTTTAACTTTTATAAGTATTCATAAAATAGTTTTTACTTACTTAGATATTTAGATGGCTCAAACTAGATTTTTGTAATTTTTCATAAAACTTATGTTTTTATAAATGGAAATGAAGAAGTACAGTTTCAATTCCCTTTTTATAATTTAACATCATTTAATTCTTCCCAAAAATCAATTATGTCTCGTATTGGCAAAAAACTTATCCCGATTCCAGCTGGCGTCACTGTGAATTTTGACCCAAAAACACTTTTGTTAATTATCAAAGGGCCGCTTGGAGAATTGTCTCACACTATTCATCCTTTTGTCAATTTTACATACCAAAACAACGAAATAGAAATCGCAGTCAAAAACAACGAAGAAAAGAAGCAAAAAGCTATTTGGGGAACTACCCGTGCGATCGTTGCTAATATGGTTGAGGGTGTAACTAAGGGATTTGAAAAATCTATTGAACTCAATGGTGTGGGTTATAAAATGGAGCTGGCTGGGCAAAATTTGACTTTGTATATTGGTTTTTCGCACACTGTCAAAATAGATGTTCCAACTGGCATCAAACTAACTCTAAATAAGAACCTACTTAGTGGTGCCTGCAACGACAAACAACAAATTGGTAATTTCTTTGCTAACATTTTCAAACTCAAACCTTGTGATGTCTATAAACATAAAGGCTTCAAATTCCCTGGTGTTTTCTACCGCAAAAAAGTAGTCAAAAAGAGTAAATAACCGTTAAATTATCAAAGAATTATTCCAAATACATTTTCTTTTGTTTTTCTCCTGTTTTTTTCCAAACTTTCTTGATTTTCTTCTTTTGTTCAATGGGAATAAATTTTAAAAATTCCAAAGTCTCAAATTGACATACTAAAATCATATCAAACTCAGACTAAATCTGTCCAAAAATTTATAAATTTCAATCAAACCTTTACCAAATTACTTGTATGGCTCTCAAAAAAATGCGATCTAAAACACACAAAGCAACTAAAAAACGAATCAAGGTTTCACTTGGTGGTGACACAGCTAACGGTAAACTCCAAATCAAAAGAATTAACCGCTCTCACCGTTTGATCAAAAAATCTCGTGAACGCAAACTGAAAGGTGTCCGCGATACTGTTTTGGGATCATCTGCTAACAAACTTAGAAGTGTTATCTAGTTTTAATTTTTAGATTTTCTAATTTTAGCTAAAAGTTTAATGTCAACATCAAAAACATCAAGTCAATCTTTGAAGGAGCGATTGTCAAGAGTTCCGCCACTGACCCCCGAAGAAGAGAACAAGATAACAAAAATGTTATCAACGGGGTCAAGAATTTATTGGCAAAATCCAGCGGACGCACCACAGGGGGACGACCTAATGAAGTTTTATAAAATGGAATTTCTAATGACACCAGAGGAACGGACAGAGATAATGTATCCAACCAAAGCCGATTAGTGTTCCAAAGGAATTAAACAAAATAAAAAAACTTACCACAATTTTACTTTTTTGAAATTAATAATAATTTTCTGTGCCTCGCTCCAACCTTCTCCAAAAATTTTTAGCCAAAAACCCTGATCTGGAAACACAGATTCAAACTATCCTTGACCAAAAACTCTCTGAAAATGACACTCGTGAGGAAATTATGGAAATTCTAAATCAAAAAGATGAGAATGTTTTGGAATTTTTGGAGGAAACTGTGACAAATCCATTGCAAATTTTAGTTTTGGCACTTAAATATGATAACTTCAAAGGAAAAATGGCAGTTGGGAAAATTAGTAGTGGGAAAATTAGTAAAGGTCAGTCTGTTTTGGTAGCTTCTAGTGATGAAATTGTTCGCTCTAAAGTTAGCGCTCTTTTGGTTTTTGACGGACTTGGTCTCAAAGAAGTAGAAGAGGCAGAGAGTGGTGAAATTGTAATTGTCGCAGGTCTTGACAAAATTGGTATTGGCGACACTATCACAACCCCAGATTACGCTATGCCTTTGCTAAGGGTTAAGGTGGACGAACCAACTATCCAAATGACTTTTGGAGTTAACACCTCACCTTTTGCTGGAAAAGAAGGAAAACTTGGAACCAGTCGCCAAATTTATGATTATTTGATGCAAGAATTAGAGACTAATGTGGCTCTTAGGGTGGAAAGACATCCAGAATCTAGTGAAAAGTTTATTGTCTCTGGTCGAGGAGAATTACACTTGGCTGTTTTAATCGAATCTATGCGTCGTAAGGGTTTTGAGCTAGAGGTTAGCCGCCCAGAAGTTATCTACAAAACACAAGAAGAAGTGGAACAAATGCTTAAAAATAGCTAATTTTAATTGTTTTCACCCAGAACAAGTGGAACCTGAAACCCAGCTTTGTGTTGCCACCACAAAGAAACAGGAATAAAAAGTTAAAAAATAAAGTCAAATTAAGCTGGTTTTAGTTCAAGCAGGACTCTAACCAAGGATAAAAATGGGAAAATTATGGCTAAGTTTCAAATCAAAATGTAGTTAAAAAAAGCTTTGTGAAGGACTTGTTGGCAAAGTAACTTGTCTGGAGCAAAGCGACTGGGTCAACACGTAGTGATGTATATTTTCTCCCTAGAAAATGTGTTGAGCGAAGAGATGGGGGAATTTTTGTGTTAAAAACCTCGAACCATTGAAACTTGACTTTACCTTATTAATAAGCCAAAAACAGCTAGTAAAATATTAAAAATAAAACCTAACTTTGATCTTCGTTTGGTAC
>JBIIDY010000081.1:0-7274 GCA_044238065.1 Limisphaerales bacterium
CAACTAAATCGTTAATTATTTTAGGTTTCATAAGACTTTTATGCCGAAGATTAACAGGTGGTTGTAGCCTAAAATGGGTTAAGCGAGAGATTTAGGACAGGTTCTAAGTTAGGATTCTCTTAGATTTCTCTAATTGTTTCTTCAATTTTGGAGTTTTTGGAGACGACTACAACTTGCTTTTGGTCAAGATTTTCTTTAATTTGATTATAAAATTCGGCAATGTCTTTTTGCTCTACATTTTGGAGTTTGGTCGCGTATTCGTCATAATTTTGAACCACACCAAAAGTCAATAAAGTCTTGGTCACAAAGTTGACCTCAGCGTTGAGACTGTCTCGAGAAATGTCGGTTTTTTTGGTGATAATTTGCTTAAAATCAACCAGCTTTTGGGGTAAAAAGTACTTGTCAAAATCGGAAAAAGTCTTGTCTATTTCGTCCAAAATCGTCTGAATATATTCCAGCTCACAAGTCAAATAAATCTGACAAACCTGTAAATCGTGTTCAAAACTGGACTGAATTCCATAGACCAAGCCCAACTCGTCACGAAGTCTGTCGTACAAAATTCCACCATATTTCAAAAAAAGATGTTCAAAAATATGGACAGTAGCACGGTTTTCCAAACTGATTGGGCATTTCAAAAAAAGATAAATTTCGGCATGTTCGTGGGCAAGCGGGTGGACTATGGCTTTATAGTCAAATTTTTTTAATTGATTTTTTGATTTGTAATTGATAGAGAGCATATAGTTTTTGGTTGATTTTTAGATTGAAAAATAAATTTGTCAGTAGTTTTTAGTTTTGGTTTGGCAAAATGGAAAAAAAACGGGAAAAATGGTTTTAAGTTTTTGGAAATTGTTTTGAAATTACTTGATTCTCGTTGAATTTAAAAATGTATAGTTGATTTTTGTCCAGTTCCCATTCTTTTTTCAAAATTTCTAAGTATAATTTTTTGGGATAATAACCTAGTTTTTTGGATATTTTTTTGAGTTTTTGCTTTATTTCAAATCGAATACTTTCGTGCAAAATTTGGTTATAATTGGGGACAAAACTGAGATATTTATAAAATAAAAAATTTAATTTCAAATACTCGTCCAAATAATTTAGATGCCAAAGGTTAAAGTCAATTTCTAATATTTTTTGCTCTTTTAATTCCTTGATTTTTAGTTTTAGCTCTTGATTAAGTTTTTTTTCTGCTTTCCAAAATTGCCAAGTAGTCTTGCAAAAATCGAGAATTTCTTGGTGAAAAAGTATTAAAATAGGAATAAGAGTAATCCCGAAAGAGAGAATTTGTAGGCTAAAATAAAACGTGTTATTGGTTCCAATTGTCAAATTACTACCCACAAAAATAAGGCTGTTAATAAATTGAGTGATAATAATTATTGCCAAAAACTTCAAAAACTTAAGATTACTAAGACCTGCTAAATAAGCCAGCAGCTCGCCACCCATTCCCAGCATTACAGCAAAAGCACTCCAAGAATTTTTGTTAAGCATAAAAGTTGAAATTTTGGTGATAGGATCGTTAAAATTGCCGTTAGAATTTTTGGTGATAATTCCGGCAAAAAACAAATGCAAAAATTTATGCCCAAAACGGCGACTTAGCCAAAAATTAATACTCATTCCAATAATTTCAAAGCTCCAAAAGTACAATACTGAAGGCCAAAAACCAAAAGCTCGCTGCAAAACCACGTTAATCGGCCCAAGACCAATGGGGGCAATGACAGTGGCGAGAGTTCCAAAACTAATATATCCAACAGGTGCCCAAATTCCTAGCGAATTAATCCATTGCTGGACAATCGGGGTAATAACTGGCTCAAAACTTGGCAAAATAAAAAAGTAAAACGCAAATAAGAGCCACGGCAAAATGCCGTTTAAAGAAGAGAAAATTTTAGATCTGGGATTGTGATTCATAAAATAGGACTATTTCCAGGTTTTTATTGATTTTTCCAGTCAATTCCCAGTTTAAGTTTGGAACTGTTTGAATTATTTTGGCAATTAGGTTTGATCAGTCTTGAACAATCAGTCTTGAATTAGTTTCAATTTTTAAAACTCTTTGGCTCTATTTTGTCAGCAATGGTGTAAAGTGGACGGTTGATAACTTCGGTAAAAATACGACCAATATATTCCCCCAAAATTCCCAACATCAAAAGCTGAACCCCGCCCAAAAAAATCACCACGAACATCAAACTTGCCCAGCCATCGCTAGTTTTGTGAGCCCAAAGTGACCAAAGAATATACAAAAAGCCAAAAACAAAGCCAAAAACAGCAAAAAAAAGTCCTGTCAAAGAGACAAATCTAATTGGAAAAAGGGAAAAACTTGTAAGACCATCAACGGCTAATTTCAAACTTTTGGTAAAAGAATAGCCAGGTTTGCCAGCAAATCTTTCCGAGCGATCAAACTGAACTGCGGCACTTTTGAAACCGACTAAACAACTAATTCCACGTAAAAATCTGTTTTTTTCCGGATATTTTTGCATCTCATCATTGACCCGTCGGCTCAACAAGCGAAAATCACCAGTATCCACCGGAATTTCAACTTGGGCAATTTTGGACATCAAGCGATAAAAAATAAAAGCTGACATTTCCTTGATAAAGTTAGTCTTATATCTTTTGCGTTGGGCATAAACAATATCGTAGCCTTCTTGCCATTTGGCGATTAAATCGAGGCAAACAAGCGGCGGATCTTGCAAATCAGTATCCATAATTATCACCGCGTCAGCGGAAGTTTCGTTTTGCCCGCAAGTAACCGCAATCTGGTGTCCAAAATTTCGGCTAAAATTGATGAGTTTTATTTTGTGGGGATTTTTATTGTAGATTTCTTGTAGAATTGACCAAGATTTATCTGCACTACCATCATTAACAAAGACAAATTGACATTCAAAATTATTAGAGGAATTTTTCAAAAAACTCTCATCCACTTCATTTCCTAGCTCATTTTCCGTTCCATTTTCCAAATTTGGCAAAGTATTTTGAGGTGGCGTTTTAGGGGTTAATTTTGAGATTTCCAGCTCCAGATTTTCTAGTTCACTCCAAAGGCGAGGCAAATTCCCTTCTTCATTGTATATTGGTAAAATAAAAGAAACAACAGGCATAAATTAAAAAATCGCAAAGACTTGATAAAAAAGTCGTAAAAAACATATTACTATTTGTCAAATTTTTCCCAGAAAATCCTATCTTAAAAACCCTTGAAACAGCTTCAAAAAAATATTTGGCAGAAGTTCTATATTTTCGTGGTTAAATTTAGTGATAAAAATTAAGTTTGACAATTTCTTTTTAAAAATAGTAATTAAAACTAATCAATAACATACTAACTCGCTAGCAGTACCTATACAAAAATGTTTATTTTTTAACTTATACTAATTTAACCTATTTTCATGCCTTCCAGCCTTGATCTTCTCCAAGATTATTTTTTTTCAAATTCTTCAGAGTCTGCCAAAGAACAATCACTTTTTAGATTTTTTCAAAGCCTTTTCCCGAATTACAAAGTCCAAACTGACGCTCAAAATGCCGATGGCTATGTGGAAGGTAGGCTTCTTGTGGAACTCAAAACAGATGAAAAACAATGGCTAGCTGGGCTTTAAATAGATTTTTACTTTACAAAATTTACAAATTATTTTTTATTTATCATATTATGAATATATGGGTAGAAAAAAGCATAAAGTTAGCCAATGGTTTTGGCTATTTGGATAATCTTCACGCTATTTATCCAGTGAACGAGGGTTTGAATAGAAACATACCTTTAAGCCTTTGGGTTAAAATTGTTGATAATTATAGAGCTAAAAATAACAAAGATATTACAAAAAACTTTTCTCAAATCAAAAACTATTTTGACAGCTTGAATCAAGATCAAACTCATTTTGTTAATTCTAATGATATTTGCACACCGATGGACTGTGTTCGTGAAATGGTGGACTCTATTCCAGAAAGTTTTTGGAAAAAGGAAAACCTAAAAATCCTTGATCCTTGTTGTGGAAATGGTAATTTTGGGGCCTTCATTACCACCAAAACTAAACTAGAAAATCTCTATTTTAACGAAATAAATCCCAAAAGAATCACTAATTTACAAAATTATTTTGGTGAAAATATCAATCTAAGTCAGCAAGATTTTTTGACTTTTAAGGACAAAGAAGAGTTTGATTTGGTAGTAGCTAATCCTCCATATGCCAAGTTTAACGGTGAAAACCGAGTTTCCAAAAATCACAATCTATCACGAGATTTTATTCAAAAAGCCCTAAAAATTACCAAAGCTGGTGGTTATATTTTGTTTATCGTGCCAAATAACTGGATGTCGTTTTCTGACCGAAACAGCCTGCCAAAAGAGCTTAGTCAATATCAATTTATCCATCTTGACATTGGAGGAGCTAAGAAATATTTTCCCAAAGTTGGTTCGTCTTTTACTTGGTTTTTACTTCAAAAAGTCCCAAACAAGCAGGAATTTACGATTACAAATAGCTATGTTTTGAAAGATAAGCAGGTTGCCAAAATTAACCCAAATGTTGATTTTATACCGCTTTATTATTCCAAATTGGTTCAAAGTATTTTACATAAAACTATTTTTAACACAAAACTTCCAAAATACAAAATTGAAACTACTAGTTTTTTACACCATTTTACCAAAAAAGAATTTATTCAAAAAGAGCAAAATGCAGAATTTAAATACAAACTAATTCACACTCCGAGCCAGATTGTTTGGAGCCAAATTCCTCACAAATTTCAAGAGAATTACAAGGTTTTCATTTCTTTAACTAACCAATATCAGATTTTTGTTGACGACTGCGGAATGACTCAGAGTGTGGCTTTTATTAGATGTCAAAACCAAAATGAAGCCGAAAAAATCAAACAAGAATTAGATCAACCAGTTTATAAATTTTTGAATAATCTTACTAGGTATGGGAATTTTAATAATATTAGAGTTTTACAACAGTTTCCAATTTGGGGAAGTTTTCAGCTCACAGATGAAGAAATAGACTTTATCAATTTTTTTAATCAAAAATATTATGGCAAAGCAAAAAAATAAAAATATCACACCAATTTCTAATTTGGATCAACTGCAAAACGAAATTTCTTATCAAGATTTTGAATACAAAAGTTATTTTTCTTATCTGTGTAATTTAATTCCTAATCAGTCTTTGGAAAAACTGGAAATAGAAATAATTGACAAAGACAAAATTAAGCAAGATGGTTTGGTGTATATTTTTGTGATTGATGGTAAAATTTTCAAAATTGGACACACAATAACTTCCATTATAGCGAAACCTTATCAAACCTTTACATTTTTTAGTCAGTTTAAAAAGTATGAAATTTATACTTTCTTTGTATTTTAGATATAAAATAGGTAATTTAATTTTTGGAAAAATTTTGACTTTTTTGTAAAGGTACTGTATGGATTGGCTATATCAAACGAGTTCAGTCCTATAATTGTGGTAAAATTGAATATAGAATCAACGGGACAAATTCCACCACTAACTATTTTGTTTTGCAAAGTTTTTTGAAACTCAATCAAAAAGTGGAAGTTTATGCTTTTTTCCCAAATCAACCAGAATACGAGCTGTTTGGTAAAATCTATCAAGACAGCTTTCCACCATCCAAGCGAGCTGAAAACGAAATTTTGACCAGTTTCCTCAAAAAACATAAGAAAAAACCGATTGGCTGTACACAAGTTTAGCTGTTTTGACTTTTAAAAATAATCAGATTTAGAAACTCAAATTAAACTGATAGAACTTTTTAACGATAAAATTAACGAGATGAGAAAAGAGTATTTTTCGCTTTTTATGACTAATTTTAGGGATAAGGGTAGAAAAAGGATTTCTTTTGACTTTGCCTACAAGCTCTTGAATTATCTTCATTTTGGAAAATCCAGAAAATCTGCCAAAAAATCAAGAAAATCTACCAAATCAACTCGTCAAAATGATTGAAAAATTATACCAAACCTTTGCCAAAAACTACTGCCCAAACGGCATTGTGGAAAATGTGGGACTGCAAAACGAACCTTATTTTACTTATTTTGACTACCCAGATTTTTTGACGCCAAACAGTGGCATTATCCAAATTCGCAAATTCGCCGAAATCAATTCACACGGAGATTTACTAGAAATTTTGACCGAAATCAAGAAATTAAGTTTGGAAATCAAAAATGAAATCAGCAGACTTTTGGAAAAAATTGGCTATTTTGAGTAAGTGTGGAATTTTGGAGGAAATTGGAAATTTAATTTGACAAAAAAGTTATAATTACTTATAAAAAAGATGACCACCAAGTCATTAAATTGTGGCTAAACGTTTGATAAAACTTGTCAAGAGCAGTGGCAACACAGCACGAAGGATAAAGCCAGAAATGGTTGACGCCCGATAATTGATTAGATTGTTCATAACAATAATGATAATAAGTTTAATAACATGTTCGCTTTGTCTAAGATTGCACTAACTTGGATGCACTCTTAAAAAAAAGACTTCCATGTGTTTATGTTAGAGTCTTGAATAGCGACAATTCCATAAGGCTCTAACCGTAAAACTTATGTTTCATCATAGTTTCCAACAAATTGTTAATAAATATAACAAAAAGAAAAACACAGATTATTACCACTTTGATCAAAAAATAAACTATTTAAAAAAAATAGAAAATTATCCTAGCTTTAAAGAATACTATAAACATTTTACACATTTTGTAGAAAAAGAATGGAGAAGTTTGCCATTTTTGAGATATGTGGAGGTTCAAGATAAATACAAGTATAAAACCAAGCAGGAGCTAAAAAGTGGCAATGTTTTTCAAATAGAATTAAAAAATAAACAAGGTGAAACCACGAAAACTGTTTTTGGTAGACGAAAAAAAACTACACCTAAAAAGCGAATTTTTAATTATCCGTCACATTTAGACGGTTATGTTCATTATATTTATAGTTTGAATTTAGCTGAATATTATGAGTATTTTTTATCCAAAAATAATTTATCCAACAACATTATTGCCTACAGACAAATTCTAGTTGATGAAGAATCTCAAAAAGGGAAATCGGTTGCTCACTTCGCCAATGAAGTTTTTGATTTTGTAGAAAATACCAAAGATTATTGCGTTATAATTAGTGATATTTCACATTTTTTTGATAATATAAATCATGAAATATTGAAATCTAAAGTTTTACTTTTAAAACAAATTGCTAATTTTAATAAGATAGACAAAACAATCTTTAGTCATATTATAGCCAATCCCTATTAAACCTTTACACTCATACAGTTAATTTGGATACATAAATTCTCTATAAAATCAACAGAATAATCGTAAAAACTTCTCA
>JBIIDY010000082.1:0-7170 GCA_044238065.1 Limisphaerales bacterium
GTTTGAAAAAAGTAATGACTTTTAACCTCAAATCGTTGCTGTAGCGAGACGTACTAAAATTGTAGAAAATATTTTACTTTTTGTAAAGGTCTAATAGGAATTGGCTATAAAAGGAAGGTATCTTTTAAAGCTGGAATTTATTGCTTCTTTTATCTACACTAGTTAATTCGTAATTTCCCCGTCATTGCAAGCTTGTTTCCCTGTCATTGCGAATGAGTGTAACGAATGGGTGCGGGAACGAAGAGACCAAGTGAGCGTAGCGAACAGACCAAAGGGAGCAGAGTGTAGCGAAGCAATCTTTTTTTAGCTTTACTTGATTTTGCCACAAGATCACTTCATTTTATTCGTGATGACACCCTGTAGTTTTGTTTTTAGTTTTTCAAAATTACCAAGTGCAAGTCAATGCGGGTTTGGATATAGCTCAATAAAATAGCCTGTTTTTCAATTTCCAAAGGTTTTCAATTTCCAAAGTTTTGAGCTACAATCTTGACAAGTTTATAAAATTTTTCATTATTTAGAGTAGTTTTAATAAAATCTATCTTTGGGTTTTTAAAATACATTTTCCCATTTTTTTTCACTTTTTTTATTTTCCTAAATTTTAAAATTTCTTGTTTTTATGGCTAATCTTTACACATTACACAGTGGCACAGTTGACAAATTCAATGTTGTAATTGAAATTCCTTTTGGATCACAAAACAAATACGAGTATTCACCAGATGGTTATTTGGAGCTTGATCGTGTGCTTTATTCTAGTGAATTTTACCCATTCAACTACGGATTTATTCCAAATACAAAATCTATCAAAGCCCCAGACGGAGATCTTTTGGATGTGGCTGTTTGGCTGACCAATCCAGTTCCACCAGCGACTGTAGTCAAGTGTCGAGCTATTGGAATTCTCAAAAAAATTGATTCTGGTGATCAAGATGATTGTATTTTAGCGGTACCTGTCAGTGATCCAAGATTTGCAAACATTAAAGATATTGGTGATTTACAGCCTCATATTCTTAAAGAAATGGAAGACTTTTTTGCCAATTATAAACGCCTTCAAAATAAAACTTGCCAAATTGTAGGTTTTGGAGATAAAGCAGAAGCAGAAGCAGAGCTTGTCAAATATTTGGATTAAAAAGACTTTTTTAGAATTCAGCTATAAAAAAAATGAAAAGGGAATTACTTATAAATTGGTAAGGTCTTTGATTGTTGCCCATATAAATTATAAATAGTCCAGTAAAGTAAGTGAATTTTTTGAATATCCAAGATTTTATTTATTTCAATTATTCTTGTGGTTTTCCAAGCAATAGATTACTTTCCATTATTTGACTCTAATTGAGTAGTATCTTTGCTTGTCTAAAATAAAACTTTTACAAAAAAGAATTTTTTATTAATCAAGATTTTTGGTTAATTTTTTCTTCAAATCTCTTCTCTGGCTAAACAAATTGACATAATAAACTAGCCAAAGAACGGGGGAAATTGCGAATAGAAATAAAAAAAATGGCTGAAAAACAAAAGAGATTATCAAAATATAATAATAAAACTTGATAACTTGTCTCACTTTTTGAGTTCTTGAAGTGTGATTTACCTGAAATTCACGGTGTAAAGACCAAGAAATAATTTGCCAGAGTATGCTTATTACTCCAATTAAAAATAGAATAGAAAAACTAAAAATTTGTGTCCCAAACCTTTCGCTACCTAGAGAATTGGACATGCTCGGTTCAATATAATCTGATAAAGTAAAACTCCAAAGGTAAATTCCAGACGGAATTATAATTCCCAAAATAAGCAAAATACTGTGAACCCAAATGTCAATTTTGAGTAGTTTGAGGTTTTTGGAAATTAGGTTTTGGTCAGGCATATTTTGAGAGCAGTTTAAGGCGAGGTTTATTTGGTAGAGTTTGGGTCTTGGGTTTTGTCCAAAAAAGTTTTGATAATTGCGTGAAGGTCAAAAAGCTGTAAAAACAATGCCAAAGCTGCCAAAAACTGGTAAAAAATAATTGCCCAGCGTAAATCAAAAAATAAATTCCTAAAAGATAAGATGATTGTAAAAAATAAATAAAAAATCACGGTCAAGGTTTTAATTTTGGAATTTGTCCAGAGCTTGACCAAAAAAAGTTGGCTAAAATAAAGAATTTGAGAAATGGCTAAAAATTGAAAAGTGTTTAGTGGGTAGGCCTCCGTTGTCAAAAAAGAGGTTGCTAAAGACAGGGCGTAAAGCTGTAAAGTCGTTAAAAATAAGATAACCAAAAGAGAGAGAGCGGTGCAGTTCTTGGTAAAATTTCCTAGAATGGAAAAAAGGTAAAAAGCCAGTTTGAGATAGCTAAAAAACACCGTCAAAAGAAACAAAAAAGGGTAATAATTATACTCATCTTTGAGCCTTGTAGGCAAAATAAAAAAAGCGATTCCAAAAATAATGACGGTTAAAGTTGGGGTAAAAAAAAGTTTTTGGTTAAATTTGAGCTGATTTTTCATATTAAATTCACGTTGTTAAAAATTTTGTTAAAATAGAAATTACTAGATAAAATTAGGGGCTTGTGCTGATTTTGGCTTTTGTTTTAGATTCTCCCCACTTGTATATTTTCTCCCAAGAAAATGTGTTGAACGAAGTGATGGGGGAGTATCCGCTAGGACGTCTATTTTCGTAAGAATTTGGGTTGCGGGAGCTGTGGCAACCAAGTGTAGCGATGGGTTGGGTTCTGTGTTTTCATTGACTTATCTGTCAAAATTGATGTGGTTTTGGGTATAAAAATTATTATTTTCCATTGTAAAATCTGGTAAGGTTTTGGCTATCTTTCCGAATTTAAGAAAATCTCTAAAAGTATAAAAATTAGCTAATCTACCAGTATTTTGACCAGATCTTTGACAATAATTTTTTTATCAAGTTTTGGATCAAGATTTTCTGCCCATTTGATTTCCACTGCCAGTTTTTTCCAGTCTAATTTTTGGATAATTTTTTGGACAAGGTCTTCATTCTCCGCTGACTCTATTTGCCAATTCATTTCCACTATTTCACCAGGCTTATAACCCATTTGCTTACGAAATTCCTGGATTGCCCGCTCAAAATCACGACCGTAACCCAAAACTGCCAACTCGTCATCAACTACCAAATCAATTTTTAGATAGCCAAATTCACTGTTATTTTCAAACATTTCCCCATTTAGTAAGCTCAAATCTTTGGGAATCAAGTTACACTCTTTTTGTAAAAGTTCCAAAATTGTCATCTCTACTTTAAAACCTCCAAAATCGGCGTAAAGAGGTTGACGAACTCGAAGTTTGGCGTCTTTTCTGGCTTTGTGAATAAGGCTAATAATTTGGCGAAGACTGGACATTTTTTCAATAACAGTTTCGGCTTTGGCACTAATTTGGCTAATTTGAGGAAGGCTTGTCAAGTGAACAGATTCAGGATCGCTATCATTTTTGATAATTGACCAAATTCTTTCGGTGTTGAACGGCTGAAGGCTGGCAGAAAAGATACAGAAAAGTCGTAAACTGAATTGTAAAGTTTGACAAGTTTCTTCTTCCCATTCGGACACCAGCAAATCTTTAGATCGTCTGATATACCAAAGACTTAAATCTTGTAAATAAGCCAAAAATAGTTTGGAGCTTTCCGCCAAATCATAATTTTCCAGAGCTTTTTCAAGTTTGAAACAGTAGTTTTGGGTTAAAGCTAAAAGCCAGGTATTCAAGCTGTGTTTAGGTGTGGGGAAAGTCAATTTGCCAGCTTCAGTTTTTTTGCCAAAATTACTTGGTGAAAAATTAGCAATATCATTTGATTTTGGTTTATCTTTGAGAGTAAATTCCAAAAATTTGGCAGTATTAGATAGTAAAAGTGTAGAATCACGGAAAGTATCCATCAAATCTTTATCGTTGACGATCAAGTCTTCCGCTCCAAAATAACCACCTTGACAGATGAACAGGCGTAAAGCGTCCGAGCCAACTTTATTAATCATGATTTCTGGCTCATCAAAATTGCCTTTAGATTTGGACATTTTTTTGCCGTCTTTGCCAAGAATTGTGCCGTGAACGTGGACGTTAGAAAAAGCAGGTTTATCAAAAATTGCCGTAGATAAAATATGCAGGGCGTGGAACCAGCCACGAATTTGTCCGACATATTCTACAATATAATCGCTTGGAATAATTTTTTCCACGAGTTCCTTATTTTCAAAAGGATAATGAAAACTTGCCCAAGGAGCTGAACCACTTTCTACCCAACAGTCCATCACTTCTGGTATTCTGGTGTATTGATTGCCAACTTCATCTGCCAAAATAATATCGTCAATCACGGGGCGGTGCAAATCCAAAAGTTTGACCTCACCTACGGGCAAAACCTCTTCACCATCAACTTTAATTTTTTTGTAAAAATAGAAAACTTTACTAATTTTTTTGGAATCGCCGTGCAAAGAAAGTAGCCAAGTTGTCCACAATTTTTGCTCCACATCAGTCAACAGAATTTGAACAACTGTGTATTTTTCAAACAAAGTAATAATTTCATCCAAGATTTTTTGGGCGTTTTGGGCAAAAGTTTGAATATTGGGTTTTTTGTCTTTTCGCATTTCAGACAAAGATTTAGATCGGAATTGGGCGGTGTTGAGACCCAGTGGTAATTTGAATTGGTTGTCGGTAATAATTACACTTTTACCGTTTTCGTAGATTTCTGGATTAAGATCGCGAGTATTTAAAAGCAGATAAATTGGGTTGAGAGCATATTTGTAAAGTTTAGCAAGAGAATCCACAAAAATTGTCTTGGATTTATCAGCAGTTTGCCAAATCGGTAACGGTGCTCCCCAGTATCTTTCTCGGCTAATACACCAGTCCGGAGCTGTTTTTAGAGTATTTTCAAAGCGACCGTTTTTGATGTGATTTGGAATCCAGTTTATTTCTTCATTGAGTTCCAAACTTCTGGACAAAATCTGAGTTTCGGCAATATACCAATTTTCCTTAGCATTATAATAAATTTTACTGTTATCTCGGGCAAAAACAGCTACTTTATGAAGATATTTCAAAGTCGCAAAAAGTTGATCTTTTTTTTCAACTAGCCCCATAATTATCTCACCAACCTTGCTAAAACTTTTGCCAAAAGCGGGTTTTAACTCACTGTCCAAATCGTCACGAACTTCACCAAAATCATTCAAACAAGTCAAAACTGCCAAATTCCGTTGCTTTTTAAGCTCATAGTCTTCCGGGCCGTAGGCGGGGGCAACGTGAACAACACCAGTTCCGTCATTATCCGTAACAAAGTCCGCCGTGTAAATTTTGTAAAGATTAGACTTTTGTTCCAAAGAATCAATAATCTGGGTTTTGGGGTTATAATTAAACAGGGGTTTATACTCAATTCCCTCTAGGTCACGGCCTGGGAAACTGACAATTTTGGTAATGTTAATACCTAATTTTTCAAAATATTCGCCACCTTCTTTGGAGGTATTTGCTTGTTCGTTGATTTCGCTGGAGTTGATAACTGAATCGTGAAGCTGCAGGGAAAGAACTGGAATAGAGCGATTTTCTGCCAAAATAACCAATTCACCAGTGTTTCCCATGTGATACAAAGAGTATTCAATTTCTGCTCCAACTGCTAGTGCTACATTCGCCGGTAAAGTCCAAGCGGTCGTTGTCCAAGCCAGTAGACTCACTGATAAATCCCCACTTAAAATTTTGCGAAGTCCGCTCAAAGTGTCCAAATTTTCCAAAACAGTAACCAGTTGGTTTTTCAAATTATCAATTTCTTCTTGCATTTCCAGATCGGTTTTGAAATTCTTCCAGTCAATCGGCTCAAAGTTCAGATTTTTATCTTGCATTATTTTGTTTTTGGTAGCCTTGCGACCAATTTTACCATGATTTTGAATTTCCAAAATTCTCATTTCTAGGCTATTTTGGTAGTTGATTTGCTCGGAATACTGAAAATTAATTTCCTCTTCAATTTTACGAACCAGTTTTCGAGCCGAGTCATTTTTGAGCTGAAATTTGATAATTGGCGTCAAGATGGTTTCATTTTCGTATTTAACATCGTCAGCAATTTCAATGTGGGAAAGTGTAGCTCCCATCGTCGGCGAATACAGGCTTACACGGTAATCTTTACGAATTAAATTTTTGTTCCAAATTTGCCCAAGTCCCCACCAAACAGACTCAATATAATCGTTATCCAAAGTCCTGTACTGATCGTCCATATCAACCCAACGTCCAGTTCGTTCGATCATTTGACGCCATTCCACATCCAAAACACTTACACTTTCCCGACATACTTGGTTAAAACGAGCAATTCCAACTTCATTTTCAATAGCTCTTTTATCGGTAATTTGAAGCTGCTTTTGAACAAAGTTTTCCACCGGTAGTCCGTGGCAATCCCAACCCCAACGACGCAAACAAAATTTGCCCTTCTGTGTCCAAAAACGAGGAAAAATATCTTTAGCAAAACCAGTAGAAAGATGACCGATATGAGGTTTTCCGCTAGCAAACGGTGGCCCGTCTAAAAAAATATAAGGTTCGTTGTGCCGATTTTGTTCTAGACTTTTTTCAAAAACTTTATAATCTTGCCAAAATTTGAGAACTTCCAATTCAGAGTTAAACATAGAAAAATTTATTAAACATAAAATAGCTAATCCGTAGCTTAAAATAGCTACAAAATAACAACCAATTTTTTATTACAAAAAAGTAAAAGCTACAAAAAAATATACAACTAATTCTAAAAAATGTCAAATAATCTTGCCAAATCAGTTTCTTAAAGCTTCAACTGTATCTAAAGTTTCCAAAATTCATTTCCAGAAATTTATATAAGGTCAGTCTCAGTTTTGGAATCATTTCAGCCGAGTTTTTGGCAAAAAGAAATTGATTTTAAAGTCATATACCCAAACCATCTTGTGCTAGTTAATTCGTAATTTTCAGACCATTACCAGTTTGTTTGTCATTGCGAATGAGTGTAACGAATGAGTGCGGGAACGAAGAGACCAAGTGCAGGAGCAAAGCGACTAGGCGAACACAACGAACAGAGCGTAGCGAACAGACCAAAGGGAACAGAGGCTAACGAAGCAATCTTCTGGGTCAATGCGTTTCCCCCTGTCAATGCTAGCGAGTGAAGCAATCTTTTAGAACCTGTCCTAAATCTCTCGCTTAACCCATTTTAGGCTACAACCACCTGTTAATCTTCGGCATAAAAGTCTTATGAAACCTAAAATAATTAACGATTTA
>JBIIDY010000083.1:0-7083 GCA_044238065.1 Limisphaerales bacterium
AGATCAACTAAATCGTTAATTATTTTAGGTTTCATAAGACTTTTATGCCGAAGATTAACAGGTGGTTGTAGCCTAAAATGGGTTAAGCGAGAGATTTAGGACAGGTTCTTAAGTTGAATAAAACAGAAAGTTTGAATGAACCAGAAAGTACCTCTTTTAAGTTTAGTGAACCAGAAAGTACCCCTTTTAAGGGGTCAAATTCGCAGAATTTGGGGGTATCTATAACCAAAACTGACATTTTTCACTACATTTACGCCGTTTTACACTCGCCAGATTACCGCACCAAGTATGAAATTAATCTCAAACAAGATTTTCCACGCATTCCGTTTTATGACGATTTCTCGAAATATGCTGATTTGGGTCGTGAATTAATGAATTTACATTTGGGCAAGTTTGAACCGCAAAACTTATTGCAAATTGTAGAAATACCTCAAACCGAAAACCAGCAAAAATTTGTACCAAACACAGTAATTCTAAAAATGAATAAAAACAAGGAGATTGTTTTGGATAATCTGACTAAAATTGTAGGAATTTCAAATAAAGCTTTGGAATACAAGTTGGGCAACCGCTCCGCCATTGAGTGGATTTTGGATCAATACAAACCCAAAAAAGAAACTGAAAACGACGAATTTGACAATTACAACTGGACAAAATTGAAGCCACAAGTTATTGATTTATTACAAAAAGTTCACCGCATTAGCCTAAAAACCCAAGAAATCGTCTTGGAATTAAAATAAGGTATTGGCGTATTTATGACCCAAATTCTATGCCACCACTTCTTGCCAAAGTCCACCAAAAACTAGACAAAACATTGGACGAACTTTATTTAAATTTTTTCCGAAAGATTGCTGAAAAGTTAGGGATTAAAAAACTAGAAACTGACGAGGAAAGAGTAGATTTTTTGTTTGGAATTTATCAAGAAATAACTAGGAAAAGCTAAAATTTGACAAAATTAGTTTTTTAAGTTGATTTTTTTTTAAATTTAATCACAGCTGTATTTTTTTATGAAATTTGAACAACCTCAATTAGCACAACAAGCAATTTGTAAAAATCCAACACAATTTGTAAAAGTCAACAACACAGAATATCCATTGGGACATTTTGTGGAAGTCAACATAAATCATCCGTTATTTCCTCGAGTTAAAGATTTGCTGAATCAAATTATTGCTCCAATTTATGGAGATGTGACAAAATTCCTAGATAAAATTGGCGAAGCAAAAGATAGAACATGTCAATTACTAATGAAAGGTGGAGAAATAGTAGGTGTTTTAGTTTATAAATTAGAGCCTAATAATGACTCGGGAGAATTGGGGGGGGGCAAAAGCTATTGAAATTAAAACGCTTTTTATTGTTGACGCCGAAAATAATAGAGGCCGTGGATTTGGTACTGAATTACTTAGAAAAGCTGAAGAATACGCACGAAGTGTGGGAGCCGAAAATTTATTGGTTACTGTTTCAGGGGAAAAACCTGAATCTTATGGCTTTTTTGTGGAAAAATGTTTTTTTAAATGTGTTCATGAGAAAAAAGGAATGTATAAAGAGGGTGTGACAGAATTCACTTTAATCAAAAAACTTTAAATTATTTTACTTTTTTACAAAATTTTTTATGCACACTTCTCAAATTTTAGAATTAAATGTCCAAGAACCTTCTTTCTCTCTAATCAAAACTGGTCAAAAAATTGTGGAAGGCAGACTTTGTAAAGATAAATACATGAATCTTAAAAAAGGAGACAAAATAATCTTCAATGAAGAACTGGAGGTGGAAATTGAAAAAGTTGTTAGATATCCAAGTTTTAGAGAAATGTTAATTTTTGAAGGTCTGAAAAATGTTGTCCCAATGGCAAAGACTTTAGAAGAAGGGGAGCAAATTTATTATCAATTTTACACGAAAGAAGATGAGCAAAAATATGGAGTAGTTGCTATTTGCCTTTCAAAATTAAAATAAAAATTATACCAGAAAAACCAATCTTAAAAAAAGATAAGCCCATTTTAACTGATCAAAAAATAGAAACACAGGAAATAATTAAGGAGTTTACTTTACAAAGGCAATATTTAAAACTTATAGAAACAGGTCTAAAAACTGCAGAAGGCAGAATAAATTCAGGCGGTTTCGCTAAACTAGAGGTAGGCTCAAAAGTCAAGTTTTTTGAGAAAAATAACCCTAAAAATTATGTCATCTGTGAAGTGCTAGAAATAAAATCTTATTTAACTTTTAGAGAAATGCTGGAAAGCGAAGGTGTAGAAAACATGTTACCAGGTATTACCTCTTTAGAAGAAGGTGTGCAAATTTATGAAAAAATTTCAGGATATAGGGAAAGATGTCAAAAAAGCGGTTGCTTGGGTTTGAAAATTAGAGTCTTAAGTTAAAACTGTTTCTTACTTTTAATTCCCATTAGAAGAGTAAAACCAACTACTCCCAAATCTGACGGCACTTTTCACGGAGTTTATTCAAGGCACGACTAAGGCGAACACGGACATTCCCCGCTGACAATTTTAATTCACTGGCAACTCGACTGGAGGCAAAATCGCACATTACCGACATTTCCACGATACTGGCGTCTTGATCGGTGAGTTGATTCTGGACACATTTGATAATTTTGACTAACCGATGATTGATAAAATCCAGGAAGTTTTAGAGAATTTTTAAATGCGGAATAGAGATAATTTGACAATTTTAGATAAAAACTGCTGATTTGGGTTTGGGTTTTGGATAAAATAGAATAAAAAATAATTTTACCTGAATGTATACGAGCTTTTTTAAGGAAACGGTCCAAAGCGAAGCAATCTTTTAACGCTTCATGCCTAGTTTTACTAAATTTTAACACAAGATCATTTTATTCGTGATGACCCTTAATTTGCTTTTTACAGGGTTAATTCTTTTGTACGGTCTGTTTTTTCGTGATGACACCCTGGCTTGTTTACACTCAAATTCTTACCAACTTGTATAGATATTTTATTTTTCCAAAATTACCAAGTGCAAGTTAATGTGGTTTTGGGTATAGTAATAGAACTGGCAGATATTAAACAAAATAACTGGACAATTTTTGAATTTAAGATCTAAGATTGAGCATGAAATCTCTGGGTAAAAAAGCCAAAAAAATAAAAATGTCACGTTTTGAAAGTTTGGGTTACTATCTAGGTAAGGATTTGCAAATTCGCCAACGTTTTTATGTCTTATACTGAGTTTGAACTGTCTCAAATGTGGGAAGAACTGTATCCCAAAGTCTATGGCTATTTTTTTAGGCGGGTCAATAATCGTATGGATGTAGAAGACTTGGCAGCTGTAACTTTGACTGCGTATTTCCAAAATTTGGTCAAAAATGGCGATCTAATCACCAACAAAATGGGTTTTTTGTGGAAAATTGCTCATAATCAACTCCTATTTTTCATTCGCCAAAAGTCCAAAAGTCCAGTTTTTGTGGGGATCAATGATAATTTTGACTCCAAAGATGTGGATCTAGAAATTGAAAACCATTCCTGTGAACATCTAAAACAAAAAATTGAACACCTGCTCGAATGTGTCAAAAAAAATTTAAAAACAACAGAACTAGAAATTGTCAATTTGATTATTGGCGAAGATCAAAAAGCTGTAACGGTGGCTGCCAAACTCCAAGTAACGCCTGAAGTTATCCGCCAAAGATTGAGTCGTAGCCTCAAAAAACTTAGACAAAAATGCCAAAACATCTGGGAAAACTAAATCCCAATTCAGTTTAAAAATTTCTACGGTTTTTAAAAAATGTATATTTCCAAAATTTATGACTAATCCAAAACTACCTAACCCGTTTAATTCTCATGAAGACTGGGGAGAATGGTTTAATAAAGATCGTTTTTATCGGCAATCTTTGACTAAATCTTGGAAAATGTATATCAAACAAAACCCTTTACCTAATACTTTTTTTATGAAACTTCACACCAACTACCTCAACTTTGTCCATTTTGTGACCAAAAATGCGATTGTGGCTACTGCCGTTTGTCTGGTCGCTTTAACCGCCGTCTCTGCCTCCGCTGCCCAGCTCGTCGCTCCTGTGGAATATAGACCCAGCACAATTGCCTCTAACTTTTTTGCTAATAAACAAGTTGACAAAAATCCTTACACAGCTCTGAAGCCTGATGAAAATAATGATGTGGTAATTTCTGAAAGTTGCGATCTGGCAATTAAGTATCCTAAGCAAATTTTAAATTCTAAACTGAATATTTATAGAGAATGGCAGTCTGTCCCACTGACGGATCCAAACCCGATTGATGGCTTCAATTTGTCTGCTTTTCCAAATATTATGGAAGAGTTTGAAAGCCAAATACAGCAAAATGTCAAAGTGGAGGCTGAAAAGCCAATTACTATTCGCTGTTTGGAACTGAATAAATTTCAAGGAATGAAAAAACATTTTGAAAACAAACTACAATCTGGGCAAGCAAAACCAGTCTCTAACAACAAATCTAAATTACAAGAAATGACTGGGTGGTTTGTTACTCAGGCTAGTTTGGAAAACTTTCAACATATTCAGGGAGATGCATATTTGGGCGAAAATTTACATGAAGTTTACTTTACTTTTAAAAACAAGATTTATTGGTTAATTTTTGAAACTCAAACTCCTCAAGCTCCTCAAACTGCTGGAATCTTCGCAAATCAAATCCAACTCCAATTCAATTCCCTAGTCAAAAATGAAGCAAATAAGGAAATTCTAGCAAAAAGTGAAAGTGTGGCGAGTGTGGCAAATTCTATTAATTCGAGCCAAAAATCTCAAGACAATTCCCAAGTTATCACTAAAACCTTGACTTTTGCTGGAGAAGGTTATGGTCATGTTATTTTACATGAAAACCAAATGACACCAGGCGAAGGCAATAAATTTATCGCTAGTTATTACACCAAAGCTAGAAGTGAATTCACCAATACAAAATCAACTGGTGGTGCGGTGCCCGAATTTAGAGTAGTTGGAAAAATCAAGGAAAATCCCAAAACTTTTGAGCTTTTTGACAAAATTACAGTCAAATTTGAGCTTTTTGATGTGGAAAAAGTGGAACAGATAAATATTGCTCAAAACTCTGTCAATTCACCATTCTCGTTATCTGGCAAAGGCTGTGTAGGTAGTGACAACAATACTAAATGTGAAATTATGGAAAATGGTAAAGCAGTTACAACTATCAGAACTTGTGGATTAGATGGTTTGTGCCTCACAAGCATTGAGCAAGGTGCAAAAACTGACGATTATCAGTATTTTTACTCTCCAGGATATGAAGGTTCAGGTTTAACTATTTATCCTTTTAACATCAAAACTAAAAAAATGGAAAAATCCTTTGAAATTATGGATCCTTGTGCTAGAATGGATATCAATAGTTTGGAATATAAAACTTGCTTTGAAGGTGAAAAAATTAAGCAATACAATCAAGATTATCTCAAATATGTTGGTCAAAAACCTCAGGAATACTTACCACAAAATGAAGAACAAGAGTTTGTAAATAGTGTTTTCACACTGGTCAAAAAAGATGGAAATACTTTATACTGGACTTCTGATTTGGTTTGCCAACCGGATTCTAACGATTGTACTTTGTACTCAACAACTCAAGATTTTCGCACTCCTGAAGATATTAAATCCAACCAAATTGGTGTCAAATATGAAATTTCTTCTGGCAGTAGCAAACGCAATGACAAAGATGAAAATCGAACTTTTACCAAAATTGAGAAAACTCAAAAAGTTGCGGCTATTAATGGTGAAACATTTACTTTTTATGGTTTGAATATTAGCCCTGACAAAACAATGGTTAATTGGACTAAAGATAGTGAATGTCCAAAAATAAGTTCAGCTTGTAAATTGTATTCTTCTTGGGTGAACTTTTTGACAGAAGAGGACAGGAATTCCACCGAAAAAGTAAAATACAAACTTTGGGGTAGTAGCAAGAGAAAAGACGACAGTGAAAGTAGTGTGGAATTAACAAAGTGGGTAAAAGCAGGAACTAACCAAAATCAAACTACAGGTAAAACCCAAACCTACACTAACCAATATTATCCCAGTTTGAAAATCAATTACGATGATAGCTGGAAAATGAAAACTGATACATCTATTAGTGATAAAAGAAGTTCCGACGGCTCACCTTTAATCAATAGAACAGTTCGTCTAAATAAAGATGGTAGCGGGATAGCTTTTAGATTTTATGTCTCTGGTGGCTTTGGCGGTGGTGGCGACAGTAAGGTTCAAGGGGTGAAAATTGCTAACAATATTTATCGCTATGGCCCCTACTTCAACCGCTATGATTACATTGCAACTTCTTCCACTACCAATTCCAATTCTGGGCCAACTTATGAAATTGATTCAACTCTCAAGTTTCAAGATGGTCAACCTGTAAAAGCTCAAGTTGTCATTGATTTTACTGTAGATTCTGGTGCAGATAATTCCCAAATTTTGAAAGAAGCTGAAGAAATAATTAAGAATTCCAGTTTTGGCACGCCGATAAGATAATTTAAAAATTAGACTGATTTTTACAATTTCTGCTGAATTTTTAGAGAGGTATTCGCACCTCTTTTTTCTTTTTGTAATAATTTTTGAGAGCTTTAAATAGGGGAGTTTTCTTAATGTCAGGTTTTATACTCAATTCCGCTTCAAAATTGACAAACTGACTTGGTTAAAATTCCCCTCTTGAGGGGTGGCAGTCGCAGACTGACGGGGTGTTTTTTGTTGGTTATCTATCAAAATTAATGTGAGCTTGGGTATAATTCTATTTTTCCAGATTTAATTTTTTCTAAAATTCGGCAAAATTAGTGTTTTCAAATAATTGGACAAATTCAGTTTCTATTGCCAAAAATTCCCAATATTTCTGACCATAAAAAACAGCAAAATAATTCTGTAAAGTTGATTGATTCTGCCAAATTTGCAACCCTCCGAGACCGTTTTCAAACTCAAAATTCCAAATCATTTTTAAACCATCCAAGGTCAAGTTCTCATATTTTTTTTCCAAATTTTTTTGTATAGCCAATCCCTATTAAACCTTTACACTCATACAGTTAATTTGGATACATAAATTCTCTATAAAATCAACAGAATAATCGTAAAAACTTCTCAACCTTTGCTTCAATTCGTGCCATTTATGTTC
>JBIIDY010000084.1:0-6882 GCA_044238065.1 Limisphaerales bacterium
TTATTTGAGCTATTTTGTTTGAAAAAAGTAATGACTTTTAACCTCAAATCGTTGCTATAGCGAGACATATTTAAACTGTAGAAAATATTTTACTTTTTGTAAAGGTTTAATAGGGATTGGCTATATATTTCAAAATATCTTCAAAATTTTCCCCAGTTTGACCTTGAGAGCTACTGCTTTGAGCTATAACCACGACCCTCCTGACCTCAAAAGGCAATTTTGCCCCAGTTTTAGCATTAATCCAAGTTCCTTTGATTTGATTAACCCTATTAGGATAATCAGAAACAAGAATTACTCCTTCGGGTGAAAGTGTATTAAATTCACCAGTTTTCTCACCATTGACACTTTCTTCAAATAAAAATCCACCCAAAGCATCTCTACCCATTCCCCCATCAAATTTACCTTTTAATTGGATTGGTTTGTTCTGAGATTTATAAAAATAACTACCATTAATTTGATTACCATCAAAATTTAGATACATTTCAATCTCGTTATTGCATATTTTTCCGGTATATTTAACCCCTTGTTGCAAAGGTGTGCCACCTTGTCCAATTTTACTTTGAGAACCAGTAGAACTTGAGCTAACAACGTTACTTTGACTGGAACTTTGTCCTAAACTTGGCAAACCTGTACTCAAACTTGGTGTATTATTTTGAGTGTTGCCACCGATGGCATAAGCGAGCCAGCCCTTGAATTCATTACTAGTATTAGGATTTTCCCAACCATTCTAGTCATTTTTCTGTGGGTTCCAATAGTTGTAGTAGGTGTAAGTGTATTGGACGCCGTCGTAGTCGCCATTTTGGCTGGTGTGGATACGGTAGTGGTTGGATTCACTACTTCTTTTATCGCTTGGAAACTTGTATTCGTAGGAATACTGATAGGCAAAAACTGGTTGTCCTTGGGCTTTGATCACATAATAAGAACAGTCTCTAGTGGATGCGGCTGGCCTACCTTGGTTTGATTTCTGATCAGTAATAATATTGTGTTTCAACGAAAGCCCGTCGTTATAATCAGCAATTCCTTTGTTTTGGCTTTGACCTTCAAGACCTACAAAAGTCTGTGAGCCACAATTCCATTTTGTGTAATTTCTATTGTTGGAAATCGTGCTTTGGGTGAAATTGACGCCATCGGTTGAGGTTTGAGGGTTGATAATTGTATAGAGAACATTGCCAGCTCCAGCTTGAACTTTGACTAAATTCAGACTGGAAAAAATTGAAACTGTAGCAAACATTAAGGTAAAAATCGTCAAAAATGGCCGAAATTTGGCTTAGCTTTGAACTTTAGTTGTGGTTAACTTTGGCATAAAAAGGTAGGAAAATTGTAAAAAAGTGTAAGCAAAAACTATTTGAAATGTGAAAAATTAAGAAAAAATCAGGAAAAATTGTGAATAAGTATTTTGAAAAAAGCTAAATAAACTAAATCGCTTGAATTTCCTTGAAATAAATTTTAGCACAATTAAAGAAATAAGTCAAGCCTCGTTAGTTTAGTTGCCAAGGTGGTTTTTTTGTTACAGTTTTTGGGATTCATTGTGAAAAATTAAGTGGAAATTAGGAATTTTTGATACAATTTGACGTCAAGAAAACTCCCTCTGTTCTAGCGGACACTCACCAGTGGGGGGATTTCAGTCTAAAATTTCACTGCCAGTCTAAATACTCACAGTTTCAGCTTGGACATTTTCAATTTCTATGTGAACAAAACCAGATTTTTTGAGAATCACCCAAATCGCCCATGACAAAACTGTAATTAAAATACTAATTGGCCAACGCAAAAGAATTAAAAGAGTGCAAATAATTACCGTAAAAATCGCTGGCACCAACAAATTAGTGGAAAGGCTAGGCAAAAATGGCACAATTTGGCTGTTATTTTGACTGGAAATGTTTTTGGTTTCTGCACCTAGACTTTTGATAAAATTACGATAAAATTGCTCATTAACTTGACGAAACTTGACAATATCCAGCTCGGTATCCAAATCAAAATTTAGTCTTCCGTAGGCTTCTTTTGACCATTCTTCCAATTTTTCTCTTTTAACATTTTCAATTCGCTCGTCACAGTTGGTAATTTTTTCTTTGGTACATTTAGTCTGCTCTTCTTCTAGTTCAGTTGGTGTCATCAAGGCTTGTCCGGGTCGGTAGTTATTAGCTAGAAAATCAGCAAAAGTTGCGTTTTGACTATTTCCGTCAACTTGTTTTTTGAGTACTCCGCCACTGACTGATAAACTGTTGGGTGATCTGCCCATAAAAGCCGTATTTAAGCCAAAATTACGACCAGTGCTTTGCCCGTCGGCGTTCGGTGTTGAGGCTTGACGACCAATCAAAATGTTATCCACGATAAAAGTATTTTTCAAAAAAGTTTGTCCAAAATAATTCTCCGCACTTGTAAATTTGCCGTTTTCCGTCCCTTTGGCGATAATAGTGTTAAAAATACCCAAGCACAAAATCACCGTTGATAAAGTCAATAAAACCCTGGTGCTTTCCGCAGTGATGTTGCTAATGGCAAACAATCTACTACCAAGCTGGGTTTTTTCTAGGTCTAAGTAGGCAAAAAAGCTAAAAACCGTTGCCAAAATTCCCACCAATAAAGTCAAAATATTCAGCTGTCCGATCAAACTGTGAAAAAATATCACCACTAAAAATTGACTGGCTAAATTGATCCAAAGGTAAAGTTTGTCCACCAAAATGATAAAAAAGATGTTGGTAAAAATAATGTAAAGCACTAAGGCCAAAATCCCAAAAATAAAAGACAAAATCAAGTTGGAACTGAGTGAAAATAGGTTAAGGCTGATGACTGACAAAGCAGATAATGACAAAAGACTACCAGAAAGGAAAATTATAGTTTTTCGTAAAACCCGCTCTTGGCTGTCTTGAAAATTATTTGGACGAGGAAATTTCTGTGACTTTGGGCTTTCTTCCTCTTGCCAAGTATCAAATTTATTTTTGTAGGCATTTTTATTTTCCCTCTTGCCAAAACTCTCATTTTTATTAAGAAGCGGGTGATTGTCGCTGTCAAACTGGTTTTGCCCTTCTTCCATACTCTCAAAATCTATTTCTTCAAAATCATAACCATCTGGAAAATCTGGGGAGTTTTTGAGAACGTGGCTTTGATGTTTGGTCTGATTCTTGGGTAAAATATGTTCTTGATAATCATCATAAATCTCGTTATTTTGCTTACTTGGCAAAGTGTTTTGAACAAGGTTTTGATTTGAGGTTTGAGACGGATTGTTAAATTTGATGTGTTTGATTTTGGAGATTTTTGGGTTCATATTGATTTGAATTGATTTTTGAAAGTGTTTTGAAAATGATTTGTAATGGAATGAAAGTAGGTTGAAATTTAGGTTGAAATGTTTGATCAGTGCCAAAATTCTTGAAGTGCTTTTATTTTGGATAAATTTTTCTTTGAAATACTTTTAGTTTTACTTGGAAATAATTATTGAAAATTAGCTGGGAAACTTTGCCAGAATTTTTGCTAAATTAGGTTTTGAGTTTTTGCTAAATTTCCTTAAAAGAACCTACAAAATACCAGTGAATAAAATCTTACAAATAGTCAACCAAAAAATTAAAACCAAAAAACTTGACAAAAAAATTAAAAAACCTCTTTGAAAAAACTATGCGGTCGTGGTGAAATGGTAGACACGCTACCTTGAGGTGGTAGTGCTTATACAAACGAGCGTGGAGGTTCAAATCCTCTCGGCCGCACCATAAGCTTTATTTTTAAAATAAATTTTGAAACAGTGTTAAAAAAATAAGAGAAATAGCCAAAGAACTAACAAACATTAAGCATAAAAAAGAAGTGATTAAAATATGAAATGGAAAATAGAAAACATTCAAAAAAACATTCAAGAAAAATTAAGAATTGAAACAGAATTTTTAGACTTTAAAATCTCTTTGAAATTCATACTTTGAAACTAAATTTTTATTGACACTAAATTTCTGTAACTAAAAAACGCTTGGAAATTGCTTGAAACTGGAAACGAAAATTCTCTTTTGTAAGAGGCGACCACTCTGTCTGCATTGATTAGCTTGGATTTTAGTGATGCTAAATATACCAAAAACTCCTAAATTTTGACTAAATTTCAGCACATTTTGAAAGATGGGTTATGATTTGTTTTTGAGAAAATATAAAATCCATGATTAACTTTTTAAATCCAAGAAAAATCAGAAAAAAATGACTTAAAAAGCCCAAAAGCTGACTTTCTAAGAGTTTTAAAGTTATGCCCAAAACTACGCCAACTTGCAATTGGTAATTTTGAAAAACTGAAATATAAGCCACTGGGTATCATCACCAGTGAAATAAAGTGATCTATGGTAATCTAGTAAAACTAAATGTGGAGTTTTAAAAGATTGCTTCGCTTTGCTCTGTTCCCCTTTGGTCTGTTCGCTACGCTTCTGTTCACTGTGTTCACCTAGTTGCTTTACTCCTGCACTTGGTCTGGTCGTTCCTTCCACATTCGCTATCACTCATTCACTTCGTTCCCGCACCCATACACTCATTCGCAATGACACAGAAGATTGCTTCGTACCTCGCAATGACGGGGGGGGAAACACAATGACGCGGAAATTAGGAATTAACAACTGCAAGTTAATGTGGTTTTGGGCATAAACAAGCCAATTTGACAAATGACTTTTTTCGTGCTAGGCTACACACACATTTTTAAAAATTTATCTACAAGCAAAATATGGCAAGTTTAGAAAAAATAAATCATGAAGTACTTAATGATGTTAACATTAGCAGGGGGGGATTGCAGAAAAAATTATTGTTTTAATTCTTGGGTTTTTAAGGAATCCAAGTTTTTATAAGGAATCGCAGGATGGTATTGGCGGTGTTTATCTTCCAAATCGTAACCAAGAGAGTATAGAAAACGGAGATTTATATCGCGGTATAAAAAGTCTTTTGGAAAATGAAGCTGAAAAACTGAAACCTTTAGAGAGAGTGAAATTTCTGGCTTCGGTGTACGAAATTTTGAAATATCACGTTACAAGTAGTGATAAAACCATGGTGGCAATGATACATATTATTAGTGACCATATGGGTGGCTTTTTGGATCGTGGTTTTATTCGTGAATGGCATACGTTTGGAAAAGAATTTAAACTACACCTCCTTAATTTATACGAACAAGACGAGTATCAAGGCTATACTGCTGCCGAAATAGCATTTGATTGGTTACTTTTTGATTATAAATTGACAAGCGAAGAGTTGAAAAAATACCATAAAAATATTGAACATGGCTCTGGTAACTTGCTAAATATAGTTCTTGGCATGTTACAATCTGGTATTTATCCAGAAAAAACAGAAAGAATCATAGAAGTAGATAACAATAGATTAATTGAATTTTTTATTGTGCATAATTTTGCCTTGTTTTTTTATAAATTATTTAGCAACAATCCAAACGAAAATCCGCTACTTTGGTCTTCTTTGACTTTACTAGATGACCCAACCAAAAAACTTATTACTGATTATTTGATGGCAAATTGGGACTCTATCACAGCTAATTTAATTAAGTCTTTTGAAGACTGGGGTACATATGAATCTTCGGAATTGGATGAAGATGGTTGTTATCCAGCAAAAGATAAGTTTGGCGAAACATTGTGGGAAGATGAAGATCGTGTTGTAATTACAGAAGATATTGATGATTATAATTTTACAGTGTCTAACCAAGATGAATACGATTTGGTAAAAGAAATGTGTGAATATTTGCTAAAAAATAACCTTGGAATATTTAACTCTTTTCGGGAGTATATCTTGGCTAAATTATCTTCCAACCAATCTTCAGTCCAACTTGAGAACAAATAGAAATACATCAGAAATTTTTGAAGTGGTGTAGTGATGTGAATTTCTCCCATTGAAATTTTTATTTATTTTTTAGGAGGTTTTTTGGGTTATTTTTTGAAGATGCGTTTGAAATCACTATGAATTTTTCTGGAAGAATAGTTTTTGAGTTTTCAGTCTTTTTTGACAATTTTCAAATTTACTTTTTAGATATTTTTAATCAGTTAAGCTATCTGTTTTTCAACTTTTTTCATTGAGTTTTTTTGATATTTTGTACTTCAAGCTGGTCAGTTTGAGTTAATTTTCCAAGCAAACTTTTCACCCCATTTTTATATGTCTTCTTTGCCAACTAACTCTCCCAAAACCGTTTTTAATCCAGATTTTCTCAACGGAATTACAGAATTTCAGCCCAAATTTGAAGAGCCACTGTCTTCTTTTTCTACTTGGAAAGTGGGAGGCCCAGCCGAGATTTTAGTGATTGCCAAAAATGCCGACGATTTGGAAAAAATTGTAATTATGGCTATTGAAAATCAAATTCCTTACACAATCTTGGGACACGCGAGTAATGTTTTAATTAGCGATCTTGGTCTGCGAGGTTTTGTAATTATCAACAAAAGCCGCCAAGTCAAGATTTTGGAAAGTCAAAGTAATAATAGCGATGAGCTGATAGTTGGTAAAGAATCCGAAGAATACGATATTTATATCACCCCAAGACATACCGAAACTGGTGATCCAAAATTCTATTCTTTTGCAGATCTTGACTACGAGGAAACTGGGATAGCTGGTGATGAAATTGTGCCACTGACCAAAAGTCAAGTAGTTTTTGATTCGGGTGTGGATCTCTCATATTCCATCGCGTGGAGTCTGCAAAATGGGCTGACTGGACTGCAATGGTTTGCGGGCATTCCTGGCACAATGGGCGGAGCTTTATACAATAATATTCACGGCGGTACGAGGCATTTCAGTGATAATTTTGTTAGCTGTAAAGTCTTAATACCCCAAACCATCGAAACTTGACAAAATGTTATAAATACTTAATAATCAAAGCATATGTCTAACAAATTAAGTCCAAACAAAGGCGGTAGGCCTCCAAAACTAACCGATGAAATGTTTTGGGAA
>JBIIDY010000085.1:0-6708 GCA_044238065.1 Limisphaerales bacterium
ATTACACATTTACAAAAAAGTCAAAACTTTTCCAAACATTAAATTATCCAGTTTATCTCTAAATTACAAAGAAAATACAAATTTCATACTTTTCAAACTGACTAAAAAAATGTAAAGGTCTAACCAGGCTCCACTATATAATTGACAAAATCAAAATTTGGAGTCCAGACTTTAAAATCAATGCTGATTGAAAACCATGAGGCGTAAAATTTGGTTTGGAAAGGTTGATTTACATTTAAATAGCAACTACGGAATTATTTGACTTTTTAGTTCCAAGTACCATGTCGGTATTTTTGTGTAATTATAGCGAACTTTTTCTTTGCTGGCATAAAAACGGCGATAGCTCGCGACCGGATCCCCAGATCTAAATTCTTCTGGCATAACCAGCTTTAGAGGAGTTGCTCCCAAATCTTCAATGGGTAAATCTTCTATCAAAAGCTCCAGTTTGTCCAAAATAAACGAGCCTTTGTGAATTTTTCCAAATCTTCGAGTGTATTCGTCGCACAAAAAACTATTGTAGATTGCTAGATTTTTGATATTCGTTAGAGATTCATTTGCCCAAAGAATGCTGGGATGTTTGGGATTGTAGGATTTGTAAGGGGCGATCAGGTCATTTTGGTTGACCACGGTGCTTATAATTTGGTTTGTGTTTCCGTAATCATCTTGACCACTCGCAAATCGTCCAAAGATCGAGCGGACTTTTCCCAACTGATATTATTGATCGGGTCGTCATCGCCATACTCTATCGCAAAAACATTCATAGGGTGGGTTTGTATAAAAAAAGTACACTACGAAAAGATCTTGTCAATTTTTTGATTTGTTAGTTTATGGAGTTTTGGGACTGCTGGAAATGGTGGGTTTTATTTTTTCAAGATATTCCCAAAGACCAGTCATATTATCAACATTTTCTAGCAAAACTGCGTCGTAAATCAACTTGCCGTTATAGCCTTTCAAATAATTTCCATTTTTAATTACCTGATTTTTAAGTTCAATGATAATTTCTTTGGTTTGCGGTTTTTTCAAGATTAGTCCTAGGTATTTTTTAGTTTCCAGCAAGGTAAAATCATCTTGACCAGTGAACCAAATATCTATTTTAAATTTGACACCGTCAATAATTGTTTTCAGCCCTACATAAAACCCACTCGGAAAGTATTCTTTTTTGGATTTAAAATTGAAATGATCACCAAAATAAATTGCCGTAAAGTTCGGATTTTGAGCAAAATAATCTGTGCATAATTTTAAAATTTTGTTTCTGTCAAGGTTATCAAGAGAAATATGAATATCAATATCTGGCAAAACCATCACATCCAAAGCAAAACTGCCCACAAAATGAACTTTTCCAACAGGAGAAAAATATTTCAAAAAAGCTGTTTGTTTTAATAATTTGCTAGCCAGGTTTTTTATTTTTCGTGAAGCTATTAGATTTTCGGACATAATGAAAGCAAGTTCAAATTCTACAGATAAGTCTAAACCACTTTATTCCACCCGTTTGTAGTCATCTTCAAAGCGTTCAATGTCGTCTTCGCCGGTGTATTCTCCCACCTGAACTTCTATCAAAACTACGGGAATTTTGCCACGATTTGACAGTCTGTGTTTAGCCCCCGCTCTAATGAAACAGCTCTCGTTTGGTGGCATATTAAAGGTTTTTATTTCCGATTTTCCCTTTTCAAAACCGCCCAATTTTTCACTAGATTCAATCTCAACAGTGGCGTTCCCGCTGACGCAAATCCAATGCTCGCTGCGGTGTTGATGACTTTGGAGGCTGAGGCGATGCCCGGCGTTGACCACGATTTTTTTGACTTTGTAGTTGTCTTTATCTTCCAAAACATAATAAACTCCCCACGGACGGACGCCAATTTCCAGATAATTTTGCTCTTTTTGGTTTTCAGGGACAGAATTGATTAAATTTTGAACTTCATTTTCGGGCAAGTTTGCGAGGTTATTAACTTTGGACATATTTTTGAGAGAAATAATTTTTTGAAATTGGTTTGAAATAAGTTAAAAATAACTTTACAAGTAAAAATGTAAAATAAAATTTTTGTCAATTTGGTTTGTCAGTTTTGATAATTTAATTAAGTTCTTGAAAAGTTTGGAAATATTGATTTGTCAAAAAGCAGCACCGTTTCTAGTTTAAAATTTCTTGATAAAACCGGCTTTGTCACGAGCAAAATCTTCGGTCGCAAAACAAATATCAGGCTTAACTCGTTCGTAGGTTTTATTATCTTTGGTGTAAAAATTCCCAGAATTAGACGAAAAAGTGCCTTTGATGGGGTGAGTTTCCGGGCAAAGTGGTTCTTTATTTGGCAAAATCCAAAAGACACCATCCACTTCCAGAGCTTTAATTTCCTTTTTTTCAATTTCTTTAGCAGCAGTAGAAACACCAGAATCAACGACATCAACCGCTTGAGCTTCCCGAGTTTTGTAGCCAAAATAAAAACCAATTCCAACCAAAATCACACACAAAACCAAGACTCCAGACAATCTTGCCCATTTTTGCCACATTTCCATAAAAATATTTTATTAAAAAAAATAAATTAAACTATAATTTATAAAGACAAACTGGACTTTTTTTGTCAAACCTTTTTACATTTCCATATTTTCTGAACCAAAAAATAACCATATTTAACCATATTTGGCACTGAAAATTCCCCTTCTGTGAAGGGGTGTCTCGTAGAGACGGGGGAGTTGGTTGAAATAGATTATCTGTCGTACTTAATTTGTATAGATTTCTTTGGTGAAAAAACTCTGAAAAACTCTTTTGGAATATTTTATTGACAATAATCAAAAATTGAGTTGTAAGATTGCTATTATTTTTTGACAGGTTTTTTGGAACAGATTGTGTTGACCAAGCTTTTTCAAATTCATTTAGTTTTTCACATTCATTTTCTACTGTCAAATTAGATTTTTTAACCAATTTATATTCAATCAAAACAGTAAATTTCAATTTTTTGGATTTTGAATTTTTTTTTCAATCTTCTCTTATTTTTTTTTAAATTTTAATTTTTCTAATATGTCTAACTTTGTTAAGTTTCTGTCAGTTTTTATTTTTGTAATTATTGCTTTTCAAGTTCTGGGGATTTTCTTTGCTGATATTGTTCGTGTTAGTGAGCGGGAAGTGGCTGTAATTACTAGATTTTCCCAAGTCGTGGACACCAAAACCGCCGGCTGGTATTTCAAAACCCCCTGGATTGACAATCAAGCTGCTACCTACGACATCGGAGTTCAGTCCATTTCGTCAGATGCGAGCAGTGCCACTAAGGATCAACAAACTGTTAAAATTAAGGTAAATGTCCAGTATCGGTTAGACGGCTCCAAAGCTCGAGAAATTTTTAAACTTGTCAAAGATCAAAAATACCTCAACGATTCTATAATTCCGCCATTTATTCAAGAAACAGTCAAAGCCAGCAGTGCCAAATACACCGCCTCAGAACTTTTGGAAAAGCGAGATTTGCTCAAAACTTCGGTAGAAGAGGCTCTTCAAAATAGACTTAAAGAGTATTATTCCAGTGTCGTGGCAGTCAATATTGAAAATATAGATTACAGCGAACAATTTGACAAAGCCATTGAATCCAAAGTTATCGCTGAACAAGATTCCCTTCGCAAAAAACAGGAACTAGAACAAGCCAAAATTCAAGCTGAAATTGATATTACCAAAGCCAAAACTGAAGCCGAAGCGACCAAAATACGAGGGGAAGCGATCAAAGCCAATCCAGAAACTTTGGAAAAAGCTAAAATTGACAAATGGGATGGCAAATTACCCCAAGTCCAAGGTGCTAACACACCAATAATTAATCTTAAGTAAATTGTAGGCTTGACAACTTTTCATTTTGCTTTCATCTAAAACTTATCTTTATTTTATTTTTTTTCACCTATTTTTCACCAAATATATTTACTAAATATGAACCACTACATCAAAGTTTTAGAAAACTACACAACCTTTACAGGCAGGGCTAATAGGAACGAATATTGGTATTTCGCCCTTTTCAACTTCTTAATTTCCATGGGTGTATCAATTATTGCTAGTATTTTAAGTTCTATAACTGGTGTTGATCTTTCCTTTATTTCCACTCTCTATTCTTTGGCAATTTTACTTCCAAGTATAGCTGTAGCGATCCGCAGAATGCATGATGTTAATAAGAGTGGTTGGTTTATACTTATTCCATTTTACAACTTGTTTTTGGCAATTACTAAAGGCGATGAGGGAGCTAATAAATATGGACCAAATCCAAATAATAACGACGGCAAAAGTGGTGATGGCAAAAGTGGTGTTACCAATCCAGAAACACAACCTGTGTATAAAATCTAGTAGGATCAAAAACTTGCAAATTGAACTGACTTTTTGTCAGTTTTTTTTATTTGGAATTTACAATAAAGCCTGTCTGCCTTCTCTCTTGATTTTCCATCTGTCATCTTCTGTCCTTTCCGCTAAAATTTCCAAAACATTCAAAATATCTTGATTTTCGGGAGTAATTCCGTTTTTTAGTAGTGGTATAATTTCCCAGCAAATTTGGTCAAAAGTTGGTAATTCTTTTTCTCGCTCTTTGCGGTTTAGAAAGCTTATTAAATAGTATTTTATCCTTAATTCCAGTGGAATATGGGTTCTAAATTTTTTGTTTTCTCTAATAAAGTATTTATTTACTCAAAAGTATTACAAAACACTGAGTTTTATAGGTTTTTGTTTCTGTTTTATTATGTTTATATTCAAAAACAACCTCTTTTGGGCTGGAAATATCAATTTCGTCAATCTTTTGTTTCAAATCCAAAACTGAAATATCTTCATCTAAATAAACTACCAAAAGTCTAGGCTCTGCTCCAAACCTACCTTCGTCTTGGTATTGATACAGATATTTAGCCACTTCTAAAGGATTTTGCTTAGCTATTTCTCTCCAATTTTCACCTTTCCCCCTCATAAATTCGCCAGTTACACTACGGCTAACTTTTTGATCAAAACTAACACCATCAACAAAAAAATCTACACCTCTATTGTGCGAAAGTGTTGGTAAGATGTTTTCATTTTTATTAAAAATCAAAGTTTCCAAATAATCATTTCTAGCTGTGTTTATCTCTTTTAGCCGCCTATATCGCACTGCGGCATCTTTGACTTTTTCGTCTTTTTCAGTTCTGGTAATTGTTTGGGAATTTAAAGATTACACAAAAGCATCAAATTGACCTTGACTAAATGGCCAAGAAATGTTATCTAATTCTTTTAAATTTACTTTCATAAAGATTAGTTTTGAATAGCAGGTTTTCCATTTCCACAATTTAGACAAACTAAAGCCTCAACTAAGTTTGTACCATCAACATCAAACATACGATAAACTTTTTGTCTTTTGCCACAAGATTGACATTTGTATTGACTTTCTCTCTTTTTGCGAACTTTTTTGATTACTTTTAGCTTAGACATAAAATTGGTTAGTTTTGAAAAATATATTTATTGTGGTATTCCAAAAACTCCTCTCTGCCAAAAACTGGTAAGCTTTCTATAATTTCATTATTTTGAATACCTAGTTTCTCTTGATTTATCCTAGATAATTTGTTTGAAATTAAAACTCTTTTGTCAATTGTAAAAGTTATCAAACCTATATTTTTATCAAATAATTTATCAAAAAGAGGTGATAATAAAAAACCATTTTTAGAGTCCATTCTTTCAAAATTGTTACTAAAAGCCCAAGGTTTAATATGACTTGCAATTAACAGTTTCTCGTCATCAATGCCAGTAATTGGACACTTCTTTAATTCTTTCAAAAGATTTTTTCTAAAATTATCTTGTCCTATTCTAATTTTTTGATTTGTAAATTTTTCTGTAAATTTTTCAACTACTACTTTATCTTGTTTTATAGTTAGAAATTGGTCATTATTTTCATCTATTTTTTTGATAAAATCAGCCAAAGCATAAATTCCGCTAGCTATTCTAGTGAATTTGCCCAATCTCTGAACTCTTTCTTGAATTGTCATATCTGGAGTTCTGCCTTCCACAGAATTTTGATCAATATACTTCCATTTTTCTTCATAAAGTAGTTTTAAAGAAGCAAAACCACCATTTTTAATCATGACTTGCTCAATAAAACCTTCGTATCTTATTGGATTACCTGCTAAATCTAAAATTTGCCTACTCATAAATTTAAAAGTTTAAAGCTCAATCAAAGTTGTACCACTACCATTGAAAACATCAACCACCAAATCACCTTCTTTAGTAAATCTTTTGATAAATTGACGAGGAACTTGTGGGACGAAATTTCCATGATAAACATTACTATGTCCAAAAGACTTATCCCGTTCATTAATCATCCAAAGCGAATCCGTTATTAAATCAGTTTCTTGTTTCCAGTTTTTTAAATCCATATTTAATCAGTAAAGATTTAAATTAAGTTTTTGTCAATTAAATTTTTTTACCTTTTTTGAACCACTTTTGTAAAACGGATTGACAAGTTGTTTTTCGCCCACAATTTGAGCTTCTGGGGTAGAATGGCTATAGCCAAGTCTTGTCAAAATTGGCATTATAAGAGCCTCACGAACAGAATCTTCTTTGAAATCTGGTGTGTCTAGCAGTTGAAAGTTGAAGTTTTGGAACATATCAACCTCGAACCATTGAAACTTGACTTTACCTTATTAATAAGCCAAAAACAGCTAGTAAAATATTAAAAATAAAACCTAACTTTGATCTTCGTTTGGTACAAGCAAGGTTGAAATTATTCTTTAATTTCTCAA
>JBIIDY010000086.1:0-6663 GCA_044238065.1 Limisphaerales bacterium
TGTTGGAGTTCTTGCTCGTAACTAAAAGCAAGGTTAGTTTAGGTTTATTTTTTAACTCTTTATTTCCATTTCTTGGCTTAATATCAACACAAAGTTGAGTTTCAGTGGTTCGGGGTATTAACCATTAGGGTAATAATACCAATTATCGGGCTTCAAATTTGTAGTTTGGAGATTTCTGTGGAAAATTTTTTTCTTAAAAGCAGGATTTTCTCTGTGGGCTATGAAAAAAATAACTGTTGAACGGTGGATTATAACTTTGAAAGCAGGCTTTGGAATAATTAATTCAAAATTTATTTTAGGTGGAAAAATCCTAGAAAGGTAAAAAAAAGTGAAAATTTTCCAAAAAATCATACAAGTTAAAAATTAAATTAAATTTCAAAAAATATCTATTTTATCAAAAAAAATAACTATAATTTTTCTATTTTTACAGGGCTTCAAAAAAAATTCCTTGACAAATTTTAAATTATTCTGTATAAAAATAACAGCTAGAAGTTCCACAAGAAACTAGTAATTTGACATCCAAACAACACAATTTTTTATAAACAAAAGTCAGTAACTAAGCTAATTCATACTCTTTTTTTGTTGAGAGTTTGATCCTAGCTCAGGATAAACGCTGGCGGCAAGCTTTACACATGCAAGTCGAGCGGAGTTGTAGATAACACTTTGAATATAATCCTATAATTACAAAGAATAAATTATAAATTAAGTAACTAATTAGTAAATTAAAAACACTTTCATTTTCGGAATTTATTTATCATTTATCAAGCTTAAACTTTGAAATTTTTACATTGTAATTAAAGTGTTATCTACAACTTAGCGGCGAACGGGTGAGTAACGCGTAGGAATTTTTTTCAAGTTTGGCATAGCTAGTCGAAAGATTAGGTAATTCCAAATGTGACCTAAAGGTTAAAGATTTATCGCTTGAAATGAAGCCTGCGTCCCATCAGCTAGTTGGTAAGGTAAAAGCTTACCAAGGCTAAGACGGGTAGCTGGTCTGAGAGGACGATCAGCCACACTGGGACTGAGACACGGCCCAGACTCCTACGGGAGGCAGCAGTGGGGAATTTTCGGCAATGGACGCAAGTCTGACCGAGCTATGCCGCGTGCAGGATTAAGGCCTTCGGGTTGTAAACTGCTTTTATTGATTACTAACAAATGAAGAATCATTGAATAAGGAGTTGCAAACTCTGTGCCAGCAGCAGCGGTAATACAGAGACTCCAAGCGTTATCCGGTTTTATTGGGCGTAAAGCGTTCCGATCGGTGGTTAGATGTGTCTAAAGTTAAAAACTGCAGCTTAACTGCATGTTCGCTTTGGAAACTATTTAACTAGAAGAATAGAGAAGTAGCTGGAATTATACAAGTAGGGGTGAAATCCGCTGATATGTATGAGAACACCAAAAGCGAAGGCAGGCTACTAATTATTACTTGACACTGCTAGGACGAAAGCGTGGGGAGCGATACGGATTAGATACCCGTGTAGTCCACGCCCTAAACGATGAGTGCTTGCTATTAGGAAAAATCAATCTTTCTTAGTGGCAAAAGCTAACGCTGTAAGCACTCCGCCTGTATAGTACGGCCGCAAGGCTAAAACACAAAGGAATTGACGGGAACCCGCACAAGTGGTGGATCATGTGGCTTAATTCGATTCTAAGCGGGGCACCTCACCTAGGTTTGACATGTATTTGCAAATCCTATGAAAGTAGGACTCCTTCGAGGGTAATACACAGATGATGCACGGTCGTCGTCAGCTCGTGTCGTGAGATGTTCGGTTCAGTCCGATAACGAGCGCAACCCTAATCTTTAGTTATTTAATGTCTAAAGAGACTGCCTGGGTTTAACCAGGAGGAAGGATGGGATGACGTCAGATCAGCGTGTCTCTTACACCTAGGGCAGCACACATGATACAATGGGAATAGTACAAAAAGTCCGCTAAATCGCAAGATCAAGCAAATCTCTAAAACTACCCCCAGTTCGGATTGAGGTCTGCAACTCGACCTCATGAAGTCGGAATCACTAGTAATCGCGAATCAGCCTCGTCGCGGTGAATACGTTCTCGGGTTTTGTACACACTGCCCGTCAAGGTCTGGAAATTGGATGTGCCCCAAACTTTGAAATTTTTCAAAATAAAGGCAAAGTCAGTAACTGGATTTAAGTCGTAACAAGGCATCCGTAGCGGAAGCTGTGGATGGATTATTTCCTTTTTAAGGAATTTTCACTTTAGTTTTTATTTAACTTTTAATAAGTTTTTATAATTAGAGTTTCTGATTGATATAAATATTTTTAATATTTAGTTTTTTTTGAAATCCTTTTAGATTACATTTTAATTTCTAAATTCATTTTTATACGTTATTTATTTAACTATTTAGTTTTTAGATACTCAGTTAAATATGTTAATTTTGAGGTAAGAGTATGATTTTACTTGGTTACTGATTTTTATCTATAAAAAATTCGTGTTGTTTGGTTTTCTACTAAAATTTAATCCCATTATGGGTTTTTATTTTTTTGCTGTTGTTGCCTAATTACGCTGAAGCACTGGAATTTGAGAAAAGATTACAAATATATACTACAATTAAAGGATATATAGCCAAACCGTATAAAATTTTTACATTTTTTAGTCAGCTTGAAAATATAAACTATCCATTATTCTTTGTAATTTACTGATAAATTGGGCAATTTAACATTTCGCGAATTTTTACTCTTTCGTAAAGGTGCTATAGGAATCGGCTATATATTCACAAAATCAGGTGTCAAAATTTGGAATTTTCAAGAGCTTTTGGCAATACTAGCAATTCCTGTGTGGGAATGAAATGAATGAGCTGGGGTAGCGAATGTGGAAGGAACGACTAGACCAAGTGACAGGAGTAAAGCGACTAGGTGAACACAATGAACAGACTGAAGGGATTGGTGGTTTGGTTTAGTAAAATTAAGGGCTAGAATTTAGATTATTGCGACGATTTAAGGGCAGTTTGAGTCCTTGCTTGTACTAAAAGTAGCTTAATTTACCCCGAACCACTGAAACTTGGGAAAACATCGTAAATATGGTAGAAAATAAGCGTCAAGGTCTGGCAAAATTTGGAGTAAAATTAGACCAAAATTCAGCTTAATTTTTGATAACCTTATCCCATTTCTTGGCTTGATAGCAACACAAAGTCGGGTTTTTGGTGCTTCGGGGTAATTAATTCAAATTATACATCCAGCTACACATTACTCTCGTCTTATAAATTCTCCAAGTCAATGTATGGTTGATTTATATCTGGTTGATTTGATTTATACTCAATCCCAACTCAAAATTGACAAAATAAATAAAATTACAAGGGCTTTTTATCTTTATTGCTATGTTTCTTTATAGTTAAGATGTACAAGTTGGTATGGGTTTGGGTATAAAAAGCTTGATTTAGAGTTTGGGCTGTTGGAGTAAGTACTCATTAGGATTTTTTGAAAAATAAAAATTAATTTTTTTGAAAGTATTTCTTGATTTCTTCAATTGTCAGTCTCTGTTCGGTTTTTAGTTTTTTGATTAGCTCAATTCTAGTCAAAGACGCTATTTTATCATACTTACGATTGCGTTTCTGTTCAGTTTGGATAAAAGGCAATAGACCAATTTCGGTGTAAAATTTGAGCGTGCTGTAACGACTATTGCTTAAAACTGCCAGTTCGCCAATACTAACAAATTCAGCTTTTTCAATCGTCTGTGGAGGTCTTGGTTTGGACATAAATTAATTTAGATTGTTAAATTTTTGAGATAACTTGTTTTTTTGCCAAAAGTAAAATAACATAATTCCAGCTATAGCACAACTTAAAATTGCAAAAATACTGGTTTCAATTCCACTGGCACTTCCAAAAAGCCAAACAGGTTCTTTAACTTAAATCAAAAATAAACCCTTAGACAAATTTTGATCGCCAATTGGGTAAGAAAAGATTCCAGACTGAAAAAAATTCCACCAAAAGTGAATACCTATTGAAAACCACAAATTTTTGGTCAAAAGATAAGGAACAGTCAACACAAAAGTAGTTTGAATAAAAATTGCTATAGCTGCATAAAGTCCACTGCCAAAAGCGTGAAGCAGGCTAAAAATCAGAGAAGAAATGGTTATGGCTGAAATAATTCCCATCCTTTGTAACATTAGACGAAAAATAACTCCGCGAAAAATAATTTCTTCTGTTATGCTTGTTGTAATAGCAAAGCTTAGGGGAATTAAAACATAAAAGTCTTGGTTTAGGCTAAATTTGATTCCGCCAAAAATGTAAATCCAAAAAATACTCAAACTAACTAAAAAACTACCAAAAATGATTCCAAATAAAGCTAATTTTAGACTCTCCATATTAAAATCCAACTCTTTAGTTTCTCTTTTTTCTAATAAGCGATTACATATTTTGTAACCTACAAAAAAAGCTAAAACTGTGACCAAATTGGCAGTAAAATTGAGAATTTCTTTATTAAAACCAACCAAAATACTTTTGGCTAAAAACTCAAAAAAACTACCAAATAAAATAGAAAAAATAATAATGACTAAGATGTAAATTATAATCTTGACTGCAAAAAAAGAAAAAAATATTTTCAATTTAAACATAATTATTTGATTGAAGTAGTTCTGATGATAGCTAGGACAATAACTGATAATAACATTAAAATATTAAATGTGATCGCAAATTTACGTTGAGTTGAATGATTTTTGACACCGATCAAATTCAAAAAAGGGACAGTAGTAAATAAAATCCAAAAAGCAATCAAAAAATCAGTGTAAAAATAAGGCTCTTTGAGGACAAAATAGTCAAATATTCCCAAAGCTAAGAAAAACAAAATTGAAGCAAAAGCAATGCCACTATTATCAAGACCTATCCAAAAGTCTGTGGAATAGTTTTTGGGATTTAAAGTGACAACTGTATTTTTGAGACCAAAATTGAAAGTAGATAAAATTTGTAATAATTCAGCATATTTGGAATTAGCATTGGTTTGAGAAAGAATTTTTACTTTAGTTCGTAATTGTCCATTTTCGTGAGTCGAGAAATAATGTTTCAAAAGATTAGTTTTATCCAAAAATAAAGCCAAAATTTGCGTTTCCACTTCCATTTCCCCTTCCTCCAGTAATTCTGCTCTCAGCTTTTGAATTAGACTTTCTTCGTTACTATTCATGCTAAAATATTTCTCGCGATTGATAAACAAAAACTGCTCATTTTCTTTTTTGAGAATGTTTTGGTCAATCAAATTTTGTAAAACACTATTGCTAAATTCCAAATTAACTTGACTATTCTTTAAAAAAACTAATTCCCTAAAATTTTTACTAGGGTGATTTTTAATAAAATCCAAACTTAAATTTAAAAATTCCAAATCGCTTTGGTTATCATTTTCTATTTTTACCTTATCTTTTTCCAAAGAAATTTTGTCCATTAATCTCAAGTCCAACAAAGAAGCAACAAAGCTGTAAAACTCTAGCTTCTGGAAAAAATCATTGTTTTGTTTTTGATCTAAAAATAACAAAGTAATTTGTTGAGTTAAATTTAATTGGTGGTTTTGGGTAGGCATATCAAAAATTAGTTTGAAAAAATCATTGTAAAATAGTAATTTTCTAAATTTAAATAATAATTACTACTTACTATTTAAAAATAAATTAAACTTTTTGTCAAGTCTTTCAAAATTTCCAGCAAAAAAATTGACAAATTCACTATCAAAAATCAGTAATTATCACAAAAATAGTAGCTTTTCATCAAAGATTAATTTTAATTTGCCAAGAATAAAAAACTGTTTTACAATCTAAAAAATTTTAAAAAACCGCTCAAATATGTCCAAAAATTCTAAGCAGGTTTGTCCAGATTGTTTACCAGTAATTCGCCATAATCACAATGATTTGTGGATCAAATTTTGGGTAGAGCCATTCTTTTTGAATTATTTTAAGTTTATTCGCCTGATAATTCCGTTTAGACGGCAAGTTTTGAACCTGGTTTTGCAAATTCTAAAATTCGTTAAAATCGTCGGTTTTGAAACCAAAATTGAAAAGTTTAATCTTGATAATTGGAGTTTGATTTTTTGGAACGAAGCTCAACTTTTGGGTTTGCCAATTTCTTTAATTACAGTTTTGGGTCAATCAGCCGAACTTTTTCGGGTGCAAATCGGTCGTCAGATTTTTTTGTTTGAGCAGGTTCCACTCGTTTCCAGCTTTCCCAAAATTAATTTTGACAGCAAGTTAATTTTCAAAAATTTTTTGAATAAAAATAAAATTTCTACCCCCCCCTCACGAGATTTTTTGGTTTTGGCAAAGTCAAAAAGCTCTAAAATACGCAAAAACTTTGGGCTTTCCCTTAGTTGTCAAACCAATCAATGGTAGTCTTTCGCAACATGTTTCCATTGTCAAAAATCCTGCTGAATTACCAAAAGCTATCAAAATTGCCCAAAAATACGAACCAATCTTTATGGTGGAAAAATTTTTCAAAGGCTCCCTGATTCGAGTCAGTGTCATTGCTCAAAAGCACGTTTTTGTCTGTCAAAGAATTGCCACAAATGTAGTTGGTAACGGACAAAATTCAATTCTGGAGCTAATTACCCCGAACCATTGAAACTTGACTTTACCTTATTAATAAGCCAAAAACAGCTAGTAAAATATTAAAAATAAAACCTAACTTTGATCTTCGTTTGGTACAAGCAAGGTTGAAATTATTCTTTAATT